>SKTN01000331.1 GCA_007117945.1 Nitriliruptoraceae bacterium
CACGGCGGGACTGGCGCGCCCTGGGCGCCTCGGCGGTCCTGGCCGACACCTTCTCGCGCGACGAGCTCGTCGAGGTGCTCCAGGCCACCGCCCAGCCCATCGGTACGGGGGTCCACGACACCGCTGCCGCGCAGCCGGCCCCGGTCGGCCGGCGCGCCCGGATCCTGGCGGTCTGTGGCCCGGGCGGCACCGGCGCGTCCTCGGTCGCCATCGCCCTGGCCCAGGGGATGGCCGCCGGTGAGGGGTCGGTGCCGCGTCGGGGCACACGCGGCCCGGGTACCGCCAGGCCCTCGGTCCTGCTCGCCGACCTGTGCCGCGTCGCCGACCAGGCGTTGCTGCACGACGCCCGCGAGCTCGTGCCCAGCGTGCAGGAACTGGTCGAGGCCCACCGGGCGGCGGTGCCGGCCACGGACCTGGTGCTCGAGCAGACCTTCGAGGTGCCCGAGCGCGGCTACCGCCTGCTGCTGGGGCTGCGGCGCGCCCGGCACTGGGTGACGCTGCGGCCCCGTGCGGTGGAGGCGGCCCTGGACTCCCTGCAGTCCCTGGCCGAGGTGGTGGTCGCCGACATCGAGCCGGAGGTGGAGGGTGAGGCGGAGACGGGGTCGAGGGACGTCGAGGACCGCAACCTCCTCGCCCGCGCCACCCTCGCCCGCGCGGAGCTGGTCCTGGTGGTGGGGGAGCCCTCGATGAAGGGCGTGCACGCCCTGGTGCGCACCATCGAGGATCTGGTCGCCTTCGGCGTGCCGGTGGAGCGCATCCTGCCGGTCTGCAACCGGGTGCCCCGGTCGCCCCGCCGCCGCGCCGAGCTGACCGCGGCCCTGGCGGCACTGGCCGACGGCAGCCTCGGTGACATCGCCGCTGCACGCCTGTCCAACCCCCTGCACCTGCCTGAGCGGGCCGTGGAGCAGGCCCTGCGTGATGGGGTGGCGCTGCCCGCCTCGCTGGGCCGCAGCCTCGCGCGCGCCGTCGCCGCGCTCGCCGAGCAGCTCCCGGACCGTGCCGGCGCACCCGGCACGTCGGAGCAACCCGTCGCCATCGTGCCGGGGACGCTCGGGGCCTTCACCGAGGAGGAGGGCACGTGACCGGCTTCCGCTCGCCCCTGGTGGAGATCGAGCAGCGGGTGCTGCAGCGGGCGAAGGAGGAGGCCCTCGACCTCGACGCGGCCGACACCGCGTTGCGGCTGACGGAGCTGCTCGAGGAGGAGGTCGCCCGCTGGAGCCTGGACTTCAAGCACGGCCTGCGGGACTACGACCTGCCCGACCCGGGCCGCGTGGTCGAGAAGGCGGCGCGCAACCTCACCGGCTACGGGCCCCTGGAACCCCTGCTCGCCGACGACGACGTGTGGGAGATCATGATCAACGCGCCCGATCAGATCTTCGTCAAGCGGCACCGCGGTGACTCGGGGTACCACGACGAGGCGTTCCACGATGACGACCACGTGATCCGCACCCTGACCAAGATCCTGGACGACGCCTCCACCTCCCACCGCAAGCTCGACGCCTCGGAGGGGCTCCAGGACGCCCAGCTCGACTCGGGCGCACGGTTGCACATCGTGCACCGGGACGTGGGGCGTGGGTCCCACCTGCTGGTCAACATCCGCAAGTTCACGGGCGTGGCCTTCCGTTCCCTGGACCAGTTGGTGGAGCGCGGGATGATGACCGCGCAGGTGGGGGCGTTCCTGCGGGCCGCCTCCCGGGCGCGCCTGTCCACGGTGTTCGCCGGCCCGCCGGGATCGGGCAAGACCACCCTGCTGTCGTGCTGCACCGCGGAGCTCGATCCGGGCCTGCGGGTCGTGACCGCGGAGGAGGTCTTCGAGGTCGATGTGCCCCTGCCCAACGTCGCCTCCATGCAGACCCGTGCGGCGCGGCCCGACCGGGCGGAGATCGACCTGCGCCGGCTGGTGTCGGGGTTCCTGCGCATGGCCCCCGATGTCGCCATCGTGGGTGAGGTCCGCGACCGGGAAGCACTCCCCCTGCTGCTGACCCTGTCCTCGGGCGTCAAGGGGTTCACGACCATCCACGCCGGCTCCTGCCGGCAGGCGCTCGCCCGGTTGCGCTTCATCTGCCAGCTGGCGGATACGCGCTCGGAGCTGCCGATGAGCGCGCTGAACTCCCTGGTCACCGAGGCCGTGGATCTCGTGGTGCACAGCGAGCGGATCGACGGGGTGCCCCAGGTCACCGAGGTGGTGGCCGTGGAGGACCAGCAGACCGGGGAGGGCGCCACGGCCTTCACCGTCACCGAGCTGTTCTCGCGCGCCACGCCGACCGCCCCGCTGACCTGGACCGGCAACGTGCCCCTGCGGTGTGCCAGCGCCCTCGCCGCCAGCGGGCAGGACCTCCACGCGCTGCTCGACCCCGGCGTCCCGGCTGCCACCGACCGTGCGCCGGGGTGGCCATCGTGAGCTCCCCGGCGGTCGGGTTCCTGCTCGCGTTGCTCGCGGCCTACGGGGTGTTCCTCGTCTACACCGCGGTCGTGTTCGGCTGGCGCGGGATCGGGATCTCGCCGGGGATCGCCCGGCGCCGGCGGCGCACCACGCTCCGTGAGTTCCTCGTCCAGGCGGGACTGGACAACGTGCGGCCGGTCGAGCTCCTGGCCGTCGAGGTGGTGCTCTTCACCATCGCCGCGGCCTTCGGGTACGCGGTCTACGGCGGCGCGCCCGCGGCGGTCGTCGTGGGATCTGCGGCAGCGGCGATCCCCATCGCCAGCGCCCGCAGCCGCCGACGTGCCCGCCGCGCCGCCGCGCGCGAGGCCTGGCCGCGCATGATCGAGGAGATCCGCCTGCAGGCTGTGACGCTGGGGCGTTCGATCCCCCAGGCGCTGCTGTCGGTGGGCGCGCGGGGCCCGGAGGAGATGCGGCCCGCGTTCGCGGCCGCACACCGGGAGTGGCTGATCAGCACCGACCTGGACCGCACCCTGGAGACGCTGAAGGCCCACCTCGCCGACCCGACGGCGGACGCGGTGTGTGAGACGCTGCTGATCGCCCACGAGGTCGGTGGGACCGATGTCGATACCCGCCTACGGGCCCTGATCGACGACCGCACGGAGGATCTGCAGGGCCGCAAGGACGCCCGCGCCCGGCAGGCCGGGGTGCGCTTCGCCCGGCTCTTCGTGATCGCGGTCCCCGTGGGTATGGCGCTGGTGGGCCTCAACATCGGCGACGGTCGGGCCGCCTTCCAGACCGCGACGGGGCAGGCGCTGGTCCTGGTCGCCTTCGCGCTGATGGCGGCCTGCTGGGTGTGGGCGGGGCAGCTGCTGCGCCTGCCCGAGGAGCAGCGGGTGTTCGCCGCCGGGGAGGAGGTCGGCAGGTGAGTACCTGGATCGTGCTGGCCGCGACGCTGCTGTGGGCGGGGACCACGCTGCTGCTCGCGGAGCTGCGGTGGTTCTCCCGACGTCCCCTGGCGGCACGCATCGGTCCCTACCTCCCCGGTGGGATGGGTCGCAGCCCCCGGGTGGGGTTGCTGTCGGTGGCCTCCTTCCGCGAGGCGGTGGGGCCCCTGGCGCGCTCCCTCGGCTCGCAGTTCTCGCGGCTGTTCGGGGTCAGTGAGGACCTCGATCGCCGCCTGCGGCGGGTCCATGCCGACCTCGATGTCACCGCCTTCCGGGTCCGCCAGATCGGCTGGGCGCTGGCGGGCCTGGGTGCGGGCACCCTGGCGGCGGTGGCGCTGCGCCCGCCACCGGCGATCACGGTGCTGTTCACCCTGGGTGGGATGCTCCTGGCCTTCCTGCTGCTCGAACAGCAGGTCACCTCGGCGTCGGACCGCTGGAAGCGTGCGGTGCACCTCGAGCTGCCCATCATCGCCGAGCAGATCGGGATGCTGCTGGCCGCGGGCTACTCCCTGAACGGGGCCCTCGACCGTGTGGCGCGCCGGGGCCGGGGGGCGGTCGCCACGGACCTGCGTGGGGTGCTGTCACGGATCCGGCAGGGCGTGGACGAGACCACGGCCCTGCAGGAGTGGGCGGCGCTCGCCGACGTCGACGCCGTCGAGCGGCTGGTGTCGGTCCTGGCCCTGAACCGCCAGGCCAGCGACCTCGGGCGGCTGATCGGTGCCGAGGCGCGCGTGATGCGCCAGGAGGTGCAGCGGGAGCTGGTGGAGACCCTGGAGCGCCGGGGCCAGCAGGTGTGGATCCCCGTCACGGTGGCGACCCTGCTGCCGGGCGTGATCTTCATCGCGATCCCCTTCTACGCCGCGCTCTCCGGGTTCATCGGGTGAGGGGGTGACGGGTGGGATCGACGCTCGGGTGTCAGGGTGCACATCCACAGCCGCGGGGCGCGCGACCGGCCGCCACGGCGGTCTGCGGCGCTATCGTCCCCAGGCGGCCTGGGCGGCCGTCCAGGCACCCTCAGCCACTGCGCGTCAGGATGGGAACCAGCGAGGGATCACGGGAGGATCGGGGGAGTCATGCACAACAGCGCGAGCGACAGCTACGCGTCCCGTCTGCGCCGCGAGGAGGCGGGCGAGGGCGTCATCTCCACCGCGATAGCGGTGCTGATCATGGCCTTCATCGGCGCGGCGATGTGGGCGGCCTTCAACGGGGTGTTCACCAGCGCCTCCGACGACATCCGCGACCAGGTCGCGGAGATCGGGAGCGACGGCTGAGCGGGCC
>SKTN01000386.1 GCA_007117945.1 Nitriliruptoraceae bacterium
CCGCCGCCCCCAGGTCGTGTTCGACCTGCTGGTGGCGTTGCTGGCGGCGGGAGCGCTCGGGATGGTGGCACTGGCCCTGGCCGGTCACGCCGGACCGGGCCCGGTCGCGGTGGATGTGGCCGCCGGCGAGGTGGATGTGGCCACCACGGCGGCCAGCGCCGGCCCGGTGGCGATCACGCTGCTGGTGCTGGGTGCGGTGCTGATGCTCGGCCCCGGGTGGGGCTGGACGGGGCTGGTGTTCCTGACCGCCACCCGGTTGGTACCCGGCCGGCCTGCACAGGCCTCGGGGGCGATCCTGTCCGGGCTCGGTGCCGGGGGAGCGCTGTTCCCGATCGGGGCGGGGTGGCTCGCCGAGTCGGCCGGGTTCGGCTGGACCTGGACCGTGGTGGCCGTGGCCATGATGGTGGCGGCGGTCCTGATGGCCGTGGCACGGCTGCAGTCGGCCAGGCGGCTCGCCGAGGGCTGACGGCCTCGCGTGATGGTCCGCGGAGACGGGCCCCCGCGGGCGGCGGCAGAGGTTCGCTGGTCCCGACCACTACAGACATCGAGGTGGTGCCGTGATCCGCGAACTGTTCGAGGACGAGACTGCGCTTGCCCACGCGGCGATGGCCGAGCTCCGGACCCACCTTGCGGGAGACCGGGACGCGTTCGTCAGGCAGGTCAACGAGGTGCAACGCCCACAGGGCTACCGGCTCTTCGCCGCCTTCGACGCCGACGATCGCGAGGCGGTGGCCGTCGCGGGCTTCCGTCGGCTCGCCTCGCTGGCGTGGGGCGACGTGCTGTACATCGATGATCTCTCGACCCGCGCCGCGTCCCGCCGTCGCGGGTACGGCCGGTCGCTCCTGACGGCCGTCGAACGCGAGGCGCGCGAGCTCGGGTGTAGCGCCGTCCACCTCGACTCCGGTCACCACCGCTACGAGGCGCACCGGCTCTACCTCGGCGCGGGCTACGAGATCCGCTCCCACCACCTCGTCAAGCCCCTCCAGCGCGCGTAGGGACCACCCGTGTGTTCCACCGGTGTGCGGCGGCGGTTGGTGCCCGGATCGTGTGCCGTCGCTGGTCGGTGTCCCCGCCGCCGCAGTCCCGGTCCACGCCGCCTGCGGCGTGCCCCGGGAGGGCACGGACCTGGGCCGGAGAGGCTCTCGCATCTCAGGGTGTGGGGTTCTGCGGCGATTCGTAGGTTCTTGGGGTGTAGCTGGAAGAGTACGGCGGTTCCCGGTCTCCGGTTCCCGGTTGCGGGAGGCGGTGTGGCGCACGGGTGCCGTCGGGTGGATCGCGATCAGCAGTGCTTGTTGCCGCCGGATCTGCGGCGCTGCTCGCACAGCTCGATCGCACGCTGCTCCCGGTCTCCGAGATCGAGGCCACCATCTACTCGATCAACGGGTCGCCGGAGATGTTCCACGAACGGTTGCAGTACCAGGCACCCACGGCCTGAGTGAGGTGCAGCGACCCCCTCCCTGAGGACCCTCGCGGCACCCCTCCCGAGGAAGAGATGGTGCCGGAACGGTCGGCGCGCCAGGTCGGCTGAGGCGGCCCGTTCCCCAGGGGACCTCCTCCTCTGGTTGATGGGCCTTCGGTCCACGACAGTGTGGCGTGAGGTGGCGCGTGCCAGACAGGCATGCCAGCGCCTTGACGTGCTCTCGATCCTGGCGGACGAGGCAGTCCGACCGGGTCGGCGGTGCGCGCGACCCCGCAAGGCAGAGCCTGCGAGTCGCCGGCGCTGCCGGTCGACCGGTCCGCCGTCGTGCATCCTCCGGGCCGGAGGGGGTCGGTATCTGCCGCGGGCTACGGCCTTCGGCGGCCTGGAGAGGAGTACTCCGATGCGTGGATCATCCCAGGAGAAGCCCGAGAGTCCGGCGCGCCGTCGCTGGCGGATCGGAAGCATCAGTCACGCGACCGTCGTCGCCTACCTCGCGCTGTTCATGGCCATGAGCGGCACCGCCGTCGCAGCCACCGGCGGGACCTTCATCCTCGGCAGGAGCAACAGCGCGGACCGGGTCTCGACCGTGACCAACTCGACCGGACCGGCGTTGTCGCTGCGGTCGCCGTCAGGTCAACCGCCGCTGCAGGTCAACCGCAAGGTGAGGATCACCAACCTCAACGCCGACCTGCTCGACGGACGCGACTCGACCGGGTTCGCGCGGATCGGCACGACCACCACCGGCGGGCGCACGACCCTGTCAAACCCGGACGGGGTGCCACTCCGGCTGACCGCCAAGGCGGGCTCAGCGCCCCTCCAGGTGTCCAACAACGTTCGCGTGACGAACCTCAACGCCGACCTGCTCGACGGCCGGGACTCGACGTACTTCGTGCCGAAGAGCACCTTCGACGCACTTCAGAAGGAGCACGACGGTCTCTACGACGCGCACGTTCGGCTATCGAAGCGGATCGGTGACCTCGAGTGGTTGCTGGACTCCGTCTCGCGGGTCGATGTCGACGGCCACCCGACCCTGATGTTCACCGACGTCAACGTCCAGATCGTCAACGGCAGGGGTGAGACGGAGCTGATCAACGGGCGCGGCAACCTCATCATCGGCTACAACGACCAGCGGACTCCAGCGGCGTCCCGCACCGGCTCGCACTACCTCGTCATCGGCAACGGTCACGAGTGGAGCAGTGCCGGAGGCATCGTCGCCGGGTGGAACAACACCGCCAGCGGAGGGGCTGCCTCCGTGCTCGGGGGCTGGAACAACACCGCCAGCGGCACCGCTGCCTCCGTGCCTGGGGGGATGTACAACACGGCCAGTGGCTACACCTCCGTCGTGGTGGGCGGTGAGTGGAACGCCGCCACGGGCCTGGCGGCATCGGTGGGTGGCGGTGCCTACAACAGGGCGAGTGGGATCCAGTCGACGGTGGCCGGCGGCTCGGAGAAGGAGGTCAGCACCCAGCGCGCCTGCCACCCGGTCTGCGACTGAACGACGGTCGACGGACACCGGCTCACGATCCTCGGGCTCCTGGGGGAGCCCGAGGACCCGGACCGTGCCGACCGACACCCGGTCCTCACCGACGTGCTGCGGTCCACAGCCAGAGACAGCGACCCGGCATACGGACGCGGTCCGCACGACGGCCCGGTCGCCGCCGCGTGCCGCCTCGCCGCAGACGTCGGCCCGGACCCCGCTCCGCTGACCCGCGGCGACCGCGCGAACCGCCCGCGAGTTGGCACCGTCACTGGCGCCACGGCTGACGTCGTCCACACGCCGAGGCGTCCAGGGAGCACCGGCCCGACGGACGCCACGGCCCGTCGAGCGGGCCGGTGGTCGGCGAAGCGAGGCCGTCCGCCTGGCCGTCAGGCCGGCGTACCGATGGCGGGTGCTGGACAGGTGGCGTTGGTCTCTGGACGCGGCCTCACCGGGCGGTGGACGATGGTCTCGGGACGGAGATCGCGATGTCCACTGCGCCTGGCGGGGCCGAGACCGTGCACCCCTCGTTGCCAGGTGGGGCGATCCGAACGCGCCGGGCGGGAGCGCAGGGCACGCCGATCCCGGTCCGGATGATGGTCGGCGCGCTGATCCTCGCACTGGTCGGGGCCGCTCTGCCGCTCCACCCCGCCGAGGCCGTCACACCGTGCTCGCGCGGGACCGTCGCGCTCACCTTCGACGACGGTCCACACGGCACCTACACGCCGAAGATGCTCGACATCCTGCGTAGACGCCAGGCGAAGGCCACCTTCTTCCAGGTCGGCACCAACGTCGCGAACCACCCGAGGATCACTCGGCGCGCCCATGATGAGGGACACCGCATCGGCAACCACACGTGGCGGCACGAGAACCTCACGCGGCTGAGCGACAGTGCGATCCGGGACACGCTCCGTCGCACCAACCGCCGCATCGCCGACACCGACGCCCCGAAGCCGACACTCGTCCGCCCGCCCTACGGCGCGACCAGCAGCCGGGTACGCGCCGTGATCGGTGACCTGGGGATGCAGCAGGTCCTGTGGACCGTGGACCCCCAGGACTGGCGCAGCGGTCGCTCCGCCTCGACGATCACGAAGCGCGTCCTCGGCACCCTCCACGACGGCGCGAACATCCTCCTCCACGACGGCGTCGGCAACTCGAACAACACCGTCGCCGCCCTCCCCGGCATCATCGACGGGATCCGCTCACGCGGGTACTGCATCGGGACGCTGAGCAGCACGGGCAAGGTCACACCACCGGTGCCCGTGGCCCGCATCGGCGACGCGGAGCTCAAGGAGGGAGCGGCAGGCACGAGGACCACCGCCTACCTCACGGTCACGTTGTCGGAACCCACGAGCCGCGCGGTGTCCTTCGCCTACACCACCGTGAACGGGACCGCGGTCGCCGGCAAGGACTACGTCGCCAAGAGCGGCACGGTGACGTTCTCGGTTGGCCAGACGAGCAAGCGCATCGGCGTGAAGGTCAAGGGGGACGACCTCGACGAGTTCAACGAGACGTTCACGGTCAGGCTGTCCAAGCCCGTAGGCGCGACCATCTCCAGGAGGACCGGGACCGTCACGATCCTGGACGACGATCCGGCACCCAGCGTGCGGATCGATGACGTGTCGGTGACCGAGGGTCCCGCCGGTGCCACGACCACGGCGAAGGTCCCGGTGCGGCTGTCGGCGCAGAGCGGGAAGACCATCA
>SKTN01000377.1 GCA_007117945.1 Nitriliruptoraceae bacterium
ACCGATCGACGAGGCTAACGCGTCCGACCGACCGCATGTCCTGCAAGCTCATGCCAGCTGTCGATCCCTGCTGCGTGAACGCCGGCCAGCGGACCTCCCGGCCCACCGAGGGTCGCTGGTGACCCGTGGCAGCGTCACCCTCCGCCGGAGCGTGCGGGCAGGACCTCGCCAGCTGGCCAGGTCGCAGGGCTACGGTGACACCACGCCACGAGGGGGAGGCTGATGGTCGACGTCCACCGCGCGAACGAGGTCACGATCGCGTCGGTCGAGCCTTCCGGCGCGACGCTGGGCCGGACGGCCGTGGAGGTGGACGGCACCGAGCTGGAACTGGCGCATGTCGAGCTCGGGCCGTCCGACGGCCCGACGGTCGTGCTGCTGCACGGCGAACCGACCTACAGCCGGCTGTGGCGCGAGGTCATGCCACCCCTGGCCGACGCCGGCCTGCGGGCCGTGGCGCCGGACCTGGTGGGCTTCGGGCGCAGTGACAAGCCCACGGAGCTGGACTGGTACCGCTTCGAACGCCTCACCGCCGCTCTCGACGCACACCTGCAGGTGCTCGCACCGCGACCGTGCACCCTCGTGGTGCACGACTGGGGTGGTGTCCTCGGGCTGCCCTGGGCCGTCGAGCAACCGCACCGGGTGGAACGGCTGGTGCTCCTCGACACCGGCCTGTACTCCCCCGGCGGCTTCGCCAGTGCCACCTGGCAGGCCTTCCGCGAGTTCGTCGAGCGCACCCCTGAGCTGCCGATCGGCGCCCTCATCGACGGTGGCACGCACCGGGCGCTGTCGGAGGAGGAGAAGGCCGCCTACGAGGCCCCCTTCCCTGACGCCGCCTCCCGGGCGGGCGCCCGGGCGCTGCCGCTGCTGGTGCCGCGTGCCGATGACGACCCCGGCGCTGCCCGCCTGTCGTGGGCCCGCGAGGAACTGTCGCGCTGGCACGCCCCCACGCTCGTGCTGTGGGGCGGTGCCGACGCGGTCCTGCCGGTCTCGATCGGGGAGCGCTTCGCACGGAGCATCCCGCACTGCGATGACGTCGAGGTGATCCCCGACGCCGGACACTTCCTGCAGGAGGACGCCGGCGAGCGCATCGGCGCCCGCATCGCCCGGTTCGTGGCAGACACCGCACCTGGCCCGTCGTGACCGCACCACTGTCGCCCAGCGTGCGCCCGGCCCCAGCCACACCAGCGACGCCGACCGGACCCACCACGCGCGCTCAGCCTCCCGGCTTGTGCGCGACGAGCAGCAGCTCGTAGTCATCCACCGTCGGGGCCGCGCGACGCCAGTCGAGGGCGCCACCTGCCCAGATCGCCTCGACGTCGAACCCGACGGCCTCCGCCAACGTCCGGAGCCCGTCCGGCAGGTGGTAGTGCTCCCGGAGCTCGATCTGCGTGCCGTCCGGTAGCTCGTAGGCCGAGGTCTCCGTCAACGTCAACAGATCGAGCTCGCCCGTCGGTTCTCCCCGGTGCCACGCGGCCAGGAGGCGCGCCGCGCTCAACCCCGTCAGCACGAGGCGGCCACCCGGCCGCAGGATCTCCTGGATCGAGGTCAGGATCGCACGATCGTGGGCCAGGGGCTCGACGCCGTCGGCGACGAGGCAGAACGCGCCCTCACACAGGCAGATCGCCGCGTCGAAGGGTCCGAGGCCGGGGGGCAGGGCACGGGCGTCAGCCTCGATGAACTCCACCTCGACGCCCGCCTCTTCCGCGCGCTCGCGGGCCCTGTCCAGCATCGCCGGGGAGAGATCCACCCCGGTGACCGCGACGCCGCCTGCAGCCAGGGCAACCGCGTGGCGGCCCGTCCCACACCCGACATCGAGCAGCCGCTGACCTGCCCGCAGCTCGAGCAGCGCCCGCAGTTCACCCACCTCATCGTCGGTCGCACGGGTGAAGACCTCGTCGTCGTAGGTGCCGGCCGTCGCCTGGAAGTAGCGGCGCCAACCCGATGAGCCCGCCCCCACCACCATCACGCACCGGTGTCGAGCACGTAGACCCGCCCCTCGCCGGCGGCGACGTCCTCGAGCCGGTGGAAGTAGCCGTTGTGCCCCACCGGGGCGGGGTCGAGGGTCTCCGGGCCGAGCGTGGAGAACACGGGTGTGAGCGTGGCCTCCGCGGGCAGCCCCGGGATGCCGACGTAGCCGGTGCTGGCATCGAGGTCGTAGTTGGCCACGCACAGGTGCTGCCGCGCGCCGACCGCGAGGGAGTCCGGGGCCTGCGTCCAGGCGACCAGCCCGCGCAGCGCCGTCGCGTCGGGCGGCAGCAGCCAGCGGGTGCGCACCTGCTCGCCGAGCTCGGCGAGCAGGTCCTCGGCGAACACCCGCACAGCGGTCAGCCGATCGAACAGCTCCTGGTTGGTGCCCCACACGTACTCGTCGGAGAAGCGCGCCTTGGAGGGGTAGATGTTCGAGTCGCCGCTCTCCTCGAAGACGAAGGGCTTGGTGTAGTGCTCGTTGGGCGCGGGCTCGTGGTGCACGTCGCGGATCTCGAACCCGAGTCCGACGTAGGAGGGCATGTCGGGCAGCAGCAGGGCCGTGAGCAGCCGCACCTCGTTGCCCGCGCGGTAGAAGCTGTCGAACCGCGGGTCGTCTTTGTCCGCCGTCAACAGCGTGAAGGAGGGAGCGGCACGGCGGGTGGCGAGGTCGTCGAGGTAGCGGCGGAACCGGCGCAGGTACTCGGCCTCACCGACCACCGTCGACTGCAGGTCGCCCAGCACGACGTCGGCTTCGGCAGCCTCTAGGTGGTCCAACTCCTCGCCGAACTGGAACACGTCGCGGGCCGGGAGGAACGCCTCGGCGAAGTAGGCGAACCAGGGGGCGTGGTGCTGCTGCTGGATGTGGTGCTTCACCGCGCGGTGGATGTCGTAGTACCGATCCACGCGGTGGGGGACGCCGTCGGGCCGCATCTGGACGTGCGCCATGTCCCCGCGCATGAAGTCGAAGTTGCCGATGTGGCGGGCACGGGCGTAGTGCGCGCAGACGTACTCCCACGCCGCGGTCACGGGACGATCGAAGTCGATGACCCAGTCACGGTTGTCGTCGACCCGCTCGTAGAACCGGTAGCGCGCCATCGGTGAGAAGACCCGGGACATGAACTGCGGTTCACTGATGACCATCTCCGGCCAGTGCATGCCGTGCTGGTCGATGACGAGCTTGTCCGGGTCCGGGTCGATCTCGATCCCGCGGAAGGGTGGCCCCATCGTCGCCGGGACGGGCTCGAGCCCGAACCACTTGAGGTACTTCACCAGGTCGATGCGGCGGTCGGTGCGCCCGTAGGTGTCGCCGGGGTCACCGAACAGCACCCGGAGCCGGGTGTCCTCGTCGAGGGCGAACAGCGCGTCAGCATCGGTTGGCAGCACCTCGCCATCCAGCGCCGGGCCCCGCTCGCCGAGCCAGGTGACGATGGCGTGCACCACCTGGTCGAGGACGGCATCGGTGTGGTCGACGATCCGATGCTCGCGGATGTGCATCCACTCGAACAGGGCCGGGTTCGCCAGCGCCTGCTCGGAGAAGCGGTCGGTGTGCGGGACGACGTCGAGGCCGATCGTGCGCCCGGTGACGTGCAACAGGTTGCTGACGGCGCGCAGCTGCCGGCCGATCGAGTCGAGGTTCGGCGCCTGCTCGTAGAGCTCCTGGGAGAAGTAGGCGCCGTCGATGTGCCAGCTCCCCATCCCGTACAGGCTCTTGACGACGCCGGACTCCCAGAAGGGCAGCAACTGCACCGCGTCGAAGGCCGCCGGCAGGGTCAGGCCGTACTTGACGACGTTGCCGAGGTCACCCACGGTCCGCAGGTTGATCCCCACCATGTTGGTGCGCTGCAGCCACGAGCTGTCGGTCCGGTCGGCGACGGGCGAGCGCACGGCAGGCGGGAGGTCGGCGAGGTCCGCGTCGAGGTCGACCGCCCCGTCGGACAGCGCGAGGTCGACCGCCTCGCCGTGGCGCGCACGGAGCACGCCCAGGACCTCCCCCAGCGGCATCGCGAGGGCGTCCTGTGGCCGCAGACCGACGGCGAAGGAGCGGCGCCCGGCGACGTAGGCGGCCAGGGACGGATCTGTGGCGTCGGTCATCGCTCCACGAACTCCACGTCGCACTCCGGAGAGATGACGACATCGGCCAACGCACGGTGCTCCCCGTCGACCAGGATGCTGTCGCCGCGCATGGGTGTGTGCTCCCGCTCGCCGTCACAAGGACCGAGGCGTGGCCGACGATCCGCATCGACCGCACGGCCGGCTCTCGACCTCCGACGCTAGTCGGGCCACCTCCCGGCGGTGGGTTCCGGATGGGGGGTGGTCGGGCCTGAAGGTGGCACGCGTCGTGCCGACACCCCACCCCGCGCACCGTGTCGTGGTCGGTCCCTGGGCTGGAGCCCAGGGACCGACCACCAGACGCCACGGAGTGCACCCACACGTCGACGGCAGGGGCCCGAAGGCCCCTGCCGTCGCACACCCACGCCCGGCTCCCGGGAACCGTGGGTGCACACGATCCTCAGCTGCAGCCGCTGGTCGTGCCGCAGGACTCGCACACGTGGCAGGCACCCGCGCGCTGCATCTTGATCCCGCAGTCGAAGCACATCGGCGCGTC
>SKTN01000106.1 GCA_007117945.1 Nitriliruptoraceae bacterium
ACAGCAGGGTGTCGGCCTCGGCCTCGTCGATCAGCTCCTCGAGCACCTCCACCTGGGGCAGGGTGACGTAGCCGTAGGCGTCGGCGGAGTCCCAGTGGTAGCACTTGTCGGCGCCGTGGCTGCCGAGGGTGGCGGCGGCGTCAGCGGCACCGGGGCCGAACCACACCGCGGCGACGGCGTCGCCGGTGATACCCGCGAGCTCGCGGGCCTTGGACAGCATCTGGAGCGACACCTTCTTCGGTCCGGCGTCGCTGTGGTCGATCAGGACCAGCATCTCGGTCATCTCGGTTCCTCACCTCTCGCCCGCGTGGGGGCCGTCGATCGCGGTCGCGCCGGTCAGACGAACTTCTTCTCCACCAGCCAGTCCGCCAGCTTCGCGGCCACGGCCCCGCTGCCGTCGTCCTCGACGATGGTCCCGGCCTCCTTGGGAGGACGGGGCGCGAACTCGTACATCGTGGCCGACGCGGCGCCGGCACCGACCTCCTCCGGCGAGACGCCGAGGTCGGACAGGCTCTTGACCGTGAGCGGCTTGGACTTCGCTGCCATGATCCCCTTGAAGGAGGGGTAGCGCGGCTCGTTGATGGCCTCCACCACGCTGACCACGGCGGGCAGCTTGGCAGCGACCACGTCCCAGCCCTCCTCGTGCTCGCGGTGGACGACGATGTCCTCGCCGTCGACCTCGAGGTAGCGGGCGTAGGTCAGGCTCGGCAGGCCGAGCAGCTCCGCGACGGCCGCCGGCACCAGGGAGGTCCGGGCGTCGGTGGACTGGCCACCGAAGAGCACCAGGTCGAACTCCTCGGCCTCCAGCGCCGCGGCGATCACCCGGGCGGTGCCCAGGGCGTCGGAGCCGGCGATGGCGTCGTCGGTGATCTGCAGCCCGGCGTCCAGGCCGTAGGACAGGGCCTTGCGCACGGTGGACTGGGCCGACTCCGGCCCCATGACGAGCACCGTCACCTCGGCGCCGTGCTGCTCCTTGAGCCGCACCGCCTCCTCGATGGAGAACTCGTTGACCGGGCACAGCACGGCCTCACCGGCGTCCCGGTCCACCGTCAGGCTGTCGGCGTCGATGACCTTCTCGCCCGCGGTGTCCGGCGTGCGCTTGACGGGGACGATGACCTTCATGCGGTGCTCCCTCTCACGTCAGCTCGCGGCCGGCGCGAACCACCGGCCAACTGCCGCCACATGGAAGTTGAGTGTTCACTCAAAATCAAATCCCCGGGTGCACCCGGCCTACCCTGCCGGCCATGGATGGACACCCGCTCCCGCTCACCGGCGAGCGCACCCTGCCGGGTATCGCGGACGAGCGGTACTGGTTCCTGCGCCACGTGATCGCCTACCGCGCCGCCGCCGAGGCCGTGGCCGAGCTGACGGCCCCCGTGGTGCTCGACGCCGGCTGCGGTGAGGGCTACGGCCTCGAACTGCTCGCAGCGGCGGGTGCCGGTCGCGTCGTGGGCGTCGATCTCGACGCGGCCACGGTGGAGCACGCCCGACGCCGTTACGCCGCGGCCGACGAGCGCATCGAGGTCCTCGCCGCGGAGCTGCGCGAGGTCCCCCTCGAGGACGACCACGTCGAGGTGGCGGTCTCCTTCCAGGTGATCGAGCACCTGCACGACATCCCGGGCTTCCTCGCCGAGCTGCGGCGGGTGACCCGTCCCGGGGGCCAGGTGCTGATCGCGACACCCAACCGGCTGACCTTCACCCCCGGCAGCGACACCCCCGTCAACCCCTTCCACACCGTGGAGTTCACCGCCGCGGAGCTCACGGCGACCCTCGAGGACGCCGGGTTCGAGGTGGTGCGCGTGCTCGGCGCGCACCACGCGGGACGCCTGCGTGAGGTGGAGCGCGAGCGGGACGCCTCGATCCCGGCCCTGCTCGGCCAGGCGCCCGCCGAGCAGTGGCCCGACTGGCTGCGGGCGGTGGTGCACGCCACCGTGGAGGAGGACTTCCGCCTCGGTGGCGACCACCTCGATGCCAGCCTCGATCTGCTGGCGGTGTGCCGGGAGCCGGCGTGAGTGCCCGCGAGGCACCCGGCGAGCTGGCCCTGGTGCTGCACACCCACCTGCCGGAGCTGCGCCACCACGGGGTGTGGCCCGTGGGCGAGGAGTGGCTCTTCGAGGCCTGGGGCACCTCCTGGCTGCCCGTCACGGCCCTGCTGGAGCGGCTCGCGGAGGAGGGCCACCAGGGCGTGCTGAGCCTGGGCGTGACCCCGGCCGTCGCCCATCAGGTGGCCGACCCCCGCGCGGCCCGGGACCTCGGCACCTGGCTCGGCGGCCAGATGTGGCGTGCCGAGGAGCAGCGCTGGCACCTCCACCTCGAGCCCGCGGTGCGCGACCTGGCCGGCTTCTTCTGGCGCCGGTTCCAGGACCTGCTCGCCCTCCACGAGGACGTCCAGCGCCGCGGCGGGCTGCTGGTGGTGTGGCGCGAACTCGCCGACGCCGGGGTCATCGAGCTGCTCGGTGGTCCGGCGACCCACCCCTACCTGCCCCTGACCACCGATCCCGCCCTGATCGAGGCACAGCTGACCCTGGGCCTCGACCACCACGCCCGGTGGGCCGGCCGGCGACCCACGGGGCTGTGGCCACCGGAGCTCGGGTACCGGCCCACGGGCCGGGTCAGCGACGCCACCGCCCGCCCCCGGCGGGTCGACGCCCAGGGCACCCCCACCCTGCCGCGGACGGGCCCCGTGCTGCCGGGCCTCGAGGAGGTGTACGCCGCCCAGGGTGTGGACCACGTCCTGGTGGACGCCCCGACGCTGATCCGGGCCGTGGGGGGCCCGCAGCGGGACTGGACGGCCCGTCCTGCGGTCCCCGAGCCCGGGACCGACCACGCCGACGAGGTGGTGCACGACGCGGCGCTGATCGGCGACAGCGAGGTGGCGGCCTTCGCCCGGGACCTGTCCGTCGCCTACCACGTGTGGTCGCCCTCGGGGGGCTACCCGGGCAACGCGTGGTACCGGGACTACTTCTCCCGGGGCACCTTCGGCACCCACCCCTCCTGGCGGGTGACCGACCACGCCCTGCCACCCGGAGCCAAGGCGGTGTACGAGCCGGCACCGGCGGCGGCCCAGGTCGAGCGCGACGCCGACCACCTCCACGGGGTGCTGCGCGAGGTGCTGGACCCGCGCCCGGGCCGCCTCGTGGTGGCCGCCTACGACACGGAGCTGTTCGGGCACTGGTGGTTCGAGGGCGTCGCCTTCCTCGAGGCCCTGCTCCGCCGGGTGCTCGACGACCCCCGCCTGGCGACCACGACCCTGGCCAGCCGCCTGGAACGGCACCCACCGACCCGGCGGCTCCACCTGCCCGAGTCCTCCTGGGGCTACGCCAAGGGGCACGCCAGCTGGATCACCCCCGAGACCCGGGGGCTGTGGCGCCGGCTGCGCGAGGCCGAGGGGCGGGCACGGCACGCCCTGGCGGGCGGCCGGGGCACCCGCCGTCAACGCGCCCAGGTCGCCCGCGAGCTCGCCCAGCTCCAGGCCTCCGACTGGCCCTTCATGGTCACCCGTGGGGCCAGCCCCGACTACGCCCGGGACCGCATCGACCACCACGGTGCGGCGCTGCACACCCTGTGCGCCGCCATCGAGGAGGCGCGGGGCGAGGACGGGTACCTCGCCGAGCGTGAGGCGCGGGTGCGCGCACCGATCGAGGTCGACGCGCTGGTCGCCGCGCTCGACCCGGGGTGAGCGTGCACCCACCCCGGGCAGCGCGGCGACGGGACCCTCACACGTCGCGGGTGCGCATCAGCACCACGGCGGCGGCAGCCGCGACCAGCACGTAGGCGACGAACACGCTCAGGCCCACCAGCGGATCCAGGGCGCCGGGCGCCATGTCACCGGCCATCGCGGTGGTCTCCTCCGAGGTGAACAGGGCGTTGAGCGCCTGGAAGGGCAGCCACCGCCCCACGTCGGGCAGGAACTGCACGAACAGCGACTCCACGATGAAGAAGTGCACCAGGGTCAGGGCGACGGCGACGACCTGGCTGCGCAACAGGGCGCCCAGCGCCACCCCGAACACCGACATCAGGGCGAGCCCGACGGGCCCCTGCCACAGGGCCGCCCGGGTCAGCTCCCCGAACTCCAGCTCCTGACCGGAGACCAGGAGCGCGCCGAACAGCGGGAGGACACCCAGGACGAAGAAGACCAGCCCGTAGACGGCGCCGACCAGCATCTTCGTGGCGACGACGCGGGTACGGCTCGGCACCAACTGGAAGGTCCGACCGATCGTCTGGTGGCGGAACTCCGTGGTCACCGACAGCAGGCCGACGACCATGGCGATGATGGCCACACCACCGACCTGATCGATGATGGCGGCGACCTGTGCATCCTGCCCCAGGAACTCCCCGGAGAACTCGGACTCGAAGACGAAGAAGGTCCCGGCCGCGCCCGCCAGCGCCACACCCACCAGGGTGAGGATGGCCGTGGTCCACACGGTCGTGAACTTGCGGATCTCCGCGACGATGAGCGACATCAGCCGATCCCTCCCCCGGCGGTGAGCTCCATGAAGACGTCCTCGAGCTCGGCCACCGCCGGTCGGAGCTCGGTGAGGGCCACCTGCGCAGTAAGGGC
>SKTN01000257.1 GCA_007117945.1 Nitriliruptoraceae bacterium
CCCTCCAGCCCGGTGGAGACCACCCTGGACGTCGCCGTGCAGCGTGCGATCGAGACCGCCCTGGCGGATGTCGACGGGCCCGCCGCCATCGTCGCCGTCGACGCCGAGGACGGCGCGATCCGCGGGAGCGCGAGCCGTCCGCTGTCAGGCTTCGACCGGGCTCGCGCCGGGCGCTACCCCCCGGGATCGACCTTCAAGGTCGTCACACTCGAAGCGGCGCTGGCCGCGGGCTACGACCTCGACGACGAGGTGCCCTGCCCCGCCAGCACCGTGGTCGGCGGCCTCAGCGTCAGCAACCTCGACGACCGTGACCTGGGGGAACCCTCCCTCGGAGAGGCCTTCGCGGCCTCGTGCAACACCACCTTCGCGCTGCTGGCCGAGGAGCTTGGGGCCGAGGCGCTCACGGAGGCCGCGGAGCGCTTCGGGTTCGGTGTGGAGCCGGCGCACCCCCTCAACACCTTCGGTGGCAGCTTCCCCGTCCCTGAGGACACCGCGGAACTGGCCGCCGCCGCCTTCGGTCAGGCCCGGGTGGAGGCCTCCCCCCTGCACCTGGCCGCCCTGGCCGCGGCGGTGCCCGACGGGGTGTGGCACCAGCCCTACCTGCTCCGCGAGGACGGTCCGGGGACGTCCTCCCCCCTGTCCACAGGGGTCACCGACCGCCTCCGGGCCGCCCTCGAACTGGTGGTCACCGAGGGCACCGGCACCGCCGCAGCCGTGGAGGACGCGGCTGTCGGCGGCAAGACGGGCACCGCCGAGGTCGACGGGGGCGGGCCGGCCCACGCCTGGTTCATCGGCACCGCCGAGGGGCTCGGCTTCGCCGTCCTCGTCGAGGGCGGGGGTGCCGGTGGGGAGGTCGCAGCCCCCCTGGCCGCCACCTTCGTCCGCGAACTCCTGCGCTTCAGCGACGGTGAGACGGACCCGGCCGACCCGCTCCAGGCCAGCCCGGAGCCGGACCAGGTCGATCCCGAGGCGGCCGAGCAGGACGAGGATGCAGCCCAGGACGACGACGCAGACCCCGACGACGGCGGTACGCCCGAGGTGCGACCCGAGGACGGGTGAGCACCACCTCGACGTCCCTACACCAACCCACCACGACCCACGGAGACGGACCCATGCCCGCGCTCAACCTCACCGGCGACGAGCAGGCCGACCACCTGCTGTCCGAGGACCCCTTCGCGCTGCTGATAGGGATGCTGCTGGACCAGCAGATCGCGATGGAGGTGGCCTTCCTCGGACCCGCGCGCCTCGCGGAGCGCCTCGAGGGCGAGCTGACCCCCGAGACGGTCGCCACCACCGATCCCGAGGTGTTGGAGGAGCTGTTCCGGACCACCCCTGCGATCCACCGCTACCCCGGGTCCATGGCCAAACGCGTGCAGGCGCTGGCGGCGCACCTGGTGGAGCACCACGGGGGTGACGCCGCGCAGGTGTGGGAGGGGGCCACCGACGGTCGCGACCTCCTGCGGCGCCTGAAGGCCCTCCCCGGCTACGGGGACCAGAAGGCCCGCATCTTCCTCGCCCTGCTCGGCAAGCAGCGCGGTGTCCAACCACCGGGATGGGAGGAGGCGGCCGGCGAGTACGCCGAGCCGGGGTACCGCTCCATCGCCGATGTGGTGGATGAGGAGACCCTGCAGCGGGTCCGCGAGTCGAAGCAGGCGGCCAAGGCCGCGGCCCGGGCGTCCACGGGCAACGACGGCTGACGCCCGCTCCGGCGCCGCGACCGCCGGGTGGCTACTCCGGCACCACGGTGAGGGAGAACAGCACCAGGGTCACCAGCCCCATCGCCAGGATCCCCGCAGGGGGCCACCCCCAGCCACGGCTGTGGGGCCAGATCGGCATCACCGCGAGCACGATCAGGGCGAGCAGCACGGTCGGGACGACCTGGATCACCTGGCTTCCTGTCGCTCACGCGGGCTGAACTCCCCCCGCAACCGTACCGCCGACACCGCCCCACGACCCCTGCCGGCGGGCCCTCGTGACGCACACGGTCAGAGCCCACCGGCTGGCCTTGTCAGCCGGTGCGGCCAGGGCAGTACCGTGCGCCCCCCATCCCCCGGAGAAGGGCCCTCGACGGCCGTGGAGCACGTGCGTGAACCTCGCGATCCTGTCCCGTAACGCCCAGCTGTACTCCACGCGGCGCCTGCGAGCGGCCGCGGAGGAGCGTGGCCACGAGGTCCGCATCGTCGACTACCTGCGCTGTGTCATCGACATCACCTCCCACCGGCCCGCCATCGTCTACGGCGGCGCCAGGCTCGAGGGCGTCGACGCCGTCATCCCACGCATCGGGGCCACCCACACCTTCTACGGCACCGCCGTGGTGCGCCAGTTCGAGATGATGGGGGTCTACCCGGCCGTGGAGTCCCAGGCCATCTCACGCTCCCGCGACAAGCTGCGCGCCCTGCAGCTGCTCGCCGCCGAGGGGGTCGGTCTGCCCGTGACCTCCTTCGCCCACTCCACCAAGGACCTCGACGGGCTGATCTCCCTGGTGGGCGGGGCGCCCCTGGTGGTCAAGCTCCTCGAGGGCACCCAGGGCATGGGCGTCGTCCTGGCGGAGACCAAGAAGGCGGCGGAGTCGGTGATCGGCGCCTTCCGGCAGCTCGATGCCAACATCCTGGTCCAGGAGTTCATCAGGGAGGCCGGGGGCAGCGACATCCGCGCCTTCGTGGTGGGCAACCGGGTCGTGGCCGCGATGGAGCGCACCGCCGCGGCCGGTGACTTCCGCTCCAACGTCCACCGCGGCGGGTCGGCGCGGCGCATCCGGCTGACCCCCGAGGAGCGTGCCACGGCCAAGCGGGCGGCGAAGATCCTCGGTCTGTCGGTCGCCGGTGTGGACCTGATGCGCTCCAACCACGGCCCCGTGGTCCTGGAGGTCAACTCCTCCCCGGGGCTCGAGGGCATCGAGAACGCCACGGGGGTGGACGTCGCCGGCAAGGTGATCGACCACGTCGCCGCCCACGCGGAGGCGAAGGCGACGAACCGGGCCCGTCGCAAGGCGTGACGCCGAGCGCGAACGGCCCCGGACTCAGCCGGCGCTGCGCACCGCACTGTCGGCCCGGCGCGCGGCGATCAGCACCGGGTCCCACACCGGCGAGAAGGGCGGCGCGTAGGACAGGTCCACGTTGAGCAGCTCCTCCACCGCCATCTCGTTCCACAGTGCCGTGGCGAAGGTGTCGATCCGCTTGGCCGCCCCCTCCTCACCGATCAGCTGGGCGCCGAGCAGCCGCCCGGTCCCGCGCTCCGCGATGGTGCGGATCGTGATCGGCTTGGCGTCGGGGTAGTAGTGGGCCCGCGTCAGCCCGTCGATGGTGGCGACCACGGGCTCGAAGCCGGCATCGCGCGCCGCCTGCTCCCCGAGCCCGGTCCGCGCGATCTCCACCTCGCAGACCTTGGTGATCGCGGTGCCGAGCACCCCGGGGAAGCCGCCGTAGCTGCCTCCGAGGTTGAGCCCGGCGATCCGGCCCTGCTTGTTCGCGATCGTGCCCAGGGCGATGGACACCGGCTGACGTGACACCCGGTGGAAGGTCTCCGCGCAGTCGCCCGCGGCCCACACGCCCTCCACCGGGGTGCGCTGGCGCCGGTCGGTGACGATCCCCCGCGACGGCCCGATCGGGACGCCGGCCTCGGCGGCCAGGTCACTGAAGGGGCGCGTTCCCGTCCCCAGCACGGCGATGTCGGCGTCCAGGGTCCCCTCCCCGGTACGCACCGCGCGGATCCAGCCGTCGTCGCCGGTCTCGATGCCCTCCACGGCGACACCGAGGTGGAGGTGGATACCCATGCGGCCCATCGCCTCGGCGACCTTCGCCCCGATCTCCGGGTCGAGGGTCGACATGGGCTGCGCGGCCATCTCGACCACGTGGACCTCGAGCCCGCGCAGCAGCATCGCCTCCGCCATCTCGATGCCGATGTAGCCCGCCCCGATCACCACCGCCCGTTCGGGTCGGCGCTCGTCCATCGCGTCCAGCACGCGCTGGCCGTGCTCCAGGGTCTGGACCCCGAACACCCCCTCCGCGTCGATGCCCGGTACGGGCGGCCTGAGCGGGGTCGCCCCCGTGGCGATCAGCAGCTGGTCGTAGCCGTGTTCCGAGCGCGTACCGGCATCGAGGTCGTCGACCGCGACGGTGCGCGCGTCGGTGTCGATCGACACGACCTCGTGGGCCGTGCGCACGTCGATGGCCTGCTTCTCCCGGAACACCTCCGGAGCGCGGGCGACCAGCTCGTCACGCTCGTCGATCAGTCCGGCGATCCAGTAGGGGATCCCGCAGGCGGCGTAGGAGGTGAACCGACCCCGCTCGAAGACCAGGATCTCGAGCTCCTCCGGGCCCTTGAGCCGCCGGGCCTGGGATGCCGCCGACATGCCTGCGGCGTCGCCGCCGATCACCACCAGCCGCTCGGTCACGCTCGCTCCTCATCTCGTCGCTCGCACGGTCGGGGTCGAGCCTACGACCCCGCACCCCTCACGACGGCACCGGGCGCAACGGGACCCGCGGGGGTCCCGGGGGCCGCGGGTGCCGCGACCCGGAGGGCCCG
>SKTN01000167.1 GCA_007117945.1 Nitriliruptoraceae bacterium
GCGACCCCGGGCCGGTCCGGCACCTGCTGGATCGTGAGCTTGGCCTCCGAGGTGTCGTGGGCGACACCGGAGATGATCGCGTCCTCCACCGTGTCCTCCTTGGGGCCGACCCAGGTGCCGGCTGCGTAGCTGAACGACGAACGCACGTGGATACGCACGCCATGGTTGCGTCCGAACTCGACGCTGCGGACCTGCAGGACCCCCGCGCCCTGCGCCGCCATCTCGAGCATCTCCTCGTAGGAGATCACGTCGAGCTTGTGAGCACCCGGCACGATGCGGGGATCGGCGGTGAACACGCCGTCGACGTCGGTGTAGATCTCGCACACGTCCGCACCCAGCGAGGCCGCCAGGGCGACGGCGGTGGTGTCAGAGCCACCACGGCCCAGGGTGGTGATGTCCTTGGTGTCCTGACTCACCCCCTGGAACCCCGCGACGATGACGACGTTGCCACCGTCGAGCGCCTGCTGCACCCGGCCGGGGGTGATGTCGACGATGCGGGCCTTGCCGTGCACCGCGTCGGTGATGATGCCGGCCTGGGACCCCGTGAAGGACTTCGCGGGGACCCCGCGGTCGTGGAGCGCCATGGCGAGCAGCGACATGGAGATGCGCTCGCCGGAGGTGAGCAGGATGTCGAGCTCACGCTCGGGCGGACGCTCACTGACCCGCCCGGCCATGATCACCAGGTCATCGGTGGTCTTGCCCATGGCAGAGACCACGACCACGACCTGGTTGCCGTCGCGGTGGGTCCGCATGATCCGGTCGGCGACCCGCTTCATCCGATCGACGTCACCGACGGAGGTGCCGCCGTACTTCTGCACCACGATCGCCACGGTGGCTCCGGTCGTGCCTCACCGAGCGGGGACATCGAGGTGGCCGCTCGCCCACCGGCCCGTGAGCGTAGGGCGCCGGGCCCGGGACCTCGGTCAGGTCCTGCCGACGAAGGTCCCACTCCCGGGGTCGCGCGAGGTCCATGCGGGATGGGCGCCGGGGTATCCACAAGCCCCGGCATGCCCGCCCACGGGTCCGTCCCTGATCGGGACATGCTCGCGCCGACCGACCGTCGACGGACGCTGGCGACGATCACAGCGAGGTGGCACGATGAGCGCATCCGAACGCGAGCGCCACGAGCTCGCGGCCAAGCTCGAGGAGCTGCTCGGGCCGGACCAGGCGGCGACGCTGATGGAGCACCTGCCACCGATGCGCTGGGACGCACTCGCGCGCCAGGAGGACCTGCTCGCGCTGCGCAGCGACGTCGGCGAACTCCGAAGCGACGTCGACGGGCTCCGGGGTGAGATGCAGGGTCTGCGTGGCGAGATGGGCCGGACCAACGACCGGATCGACCATCTCGCAGAGGTCATGGAGCTGCGGTTCGAGTCGCTCGGCGACCGCATCACCGCGCACGTCGCGGAGCGCGTCGACACCCAGACCAAGCTGCTGGTGTTCAGCCTCCTGGGAGCGGTCCTCACCGCCACGGCGATCGCGCTCGGTTCGAACGTCCTGTGATCCGGTGCTCACGCCGTGCAGCGGCGTCGCCAGCGGCTCAGGCGCCGAGCTCCCGACGGCCGACGAAGGCGCGGCCGAGGGTGACCTCATCGGCGTAGTCGAGGTCACCACCGACGGGGAGCCCACTGGCCAGACGCGTGACCCGCACCTCGTGGGGCGAGAGCAGCCGGGACAGGTAGGAGGCGGTCGCCTCGCCCTCGACGTTCGGGTTCATCGCGAGGATCAGTTCCTCGACGGGCTCGGTCCCGATCCTGGCCAGCAACTCCTTGACGTTGAGCTCCTCGGGACCGACGCCGTCGATCGGCGAGATGGCCCCACCGAGCACGTGGTAGCGGCCCCGGTACTCACGGGTGCGCTCGATCGCAAGGACATCCCGTGGCTCCTCGACCACGCACAGCACCGCGGGGTCCCGTCGTGGGTCCTGGCAGATCCGGCACTCCTCCGCCTCGCTGATGTTCCAGCAGCGCGAGCAGAACCGGACGGTGGCCTTGACCCGCGTGATGGCGTCGGCGAGCCGTTGAGCGTCGGATCCCTCGACCTGCAGGAGGTGGAAGGCGATGCGCTGCGCGCTCTTCGGCCCGACACCGGGCAGACGGCCCAGCTCATCGATCAGGTCCTGGACCGCACCTTCGTACACCTGCGCGCCGCTCCCTCGAGGAAATGACGGCCGCTACCGAAGGGACCGGTCACTGCCGACCGCCGAGCAGCGGCCCGGGAGCGCAGCGTACCCACGCCGACCCTGCCACCGGTTCAGGTCGCCTCTTCGGGCCCGGGCCGCTCGTCCAGCAGTTCGGCACCGAGCTCGCGCTGGAGGAGGGCATCGACGTCCTCCTCGGGCGCACCGCGCTGCTGCTCCGCCTCCCGGACCTCGAGGCCTTCGTCGGCGTCCTCCTCGGCCGGTGCTGCCGGCCCCGCCTCGGTCCCCGGCGCCGGATCGTCGAGCACGGGGGTCCTGGCGTCGTCGGGTGTCACCGAGGGCGGTACGGGACGGCGATCGGAGGGCTCCCCCTCCACCTCGACGTCGATCCGCAGGCGGAGCCCACAGGCACGCTCCAGAGCCGCCGTCAGCGCGCCGCTGAGCTCCCCACCGCGGGCCTGCTTGGCGTGGAAGGCGGCGTAGCGGGGGGCGTAGCGCAGGGTGAGGATGCCCCGTGACACCGCGATGGGCACTGCGGGTTCGAAGATGGCGTGGTGGCGACGCGAGGACTGCTTGAGCAGCTCGAGGACCGCCGGCCAGTGGTTGGCGACCGCCTCGAGGGGGTCCCCCTCACCTGCAGGCGTTGCCACTGTCGCCGCGTCGCCCCCGGTGGGGGGTGTCGTCGCCTCCGCAGCGGGTTCAGGCTGCGGTTGAGGAGCGGGCTCCGGTTCCGGGTCCGGCTCCGCTGCAGGCACAGGTTCGGGATCCGGGCTCGGGTCGGCGACCGGCTCTGGCATCGGGGCGGGCTCGGGGTCCGGGCTCGGATCGGGCTCAGGCTCCGGGGCGGGCTCAGGCTCCGGGGCGGGCTCAGGCTCCGGGGCGGGCTCAGGCTCCGGCTCCGGGGCGGCGGTCGGCTGCGGCGTCGGGTCCCTGGTCGGCTGCGGACGTGTCGCCACCTCGCGTGCCGCCGGTGCTGCGGCAGCTGCAGACCGGTGTCCGGGTTCCCCGCGGACCTCCAGGGCCGCCACGCGGTCGGCGAGGGCGGCGAGATCCCCGTCGGCGGCCGGCACCGCCAGGCGGGCCAACACCAGCTCCAGTGGCAGCCGGGGGGAACCCTGCCGCTGCTCCACCACGGTGTCGGCCAGCAGTCCGACCATGCGCAGCAGCCGGTCGGCGGGCAGCAGCTCGGTCTGTGCGAGCAGGCGCCGCCGCCGTTCATCGGTGGCATCGACCAGGTCCGGATCGTCCGGTGCCACCTGGAGGACCAGCAGGTCGCGCACGTGCTGCACGAGATCGAGGCTGAAGCGGCGCAGGTCGTGGCCCTCGTCGAGCAGCCGCTGGACCAGACCGAGACAACCGGCGAGGTCGCGAGCCGCCAGGAGCTCGACCAGCTCCAGTACACGTTCGGTGGGGCTGGTGCCCAGGGTCTGCGCGACCGCCTCCGCGGTGACGTCGGTGCCCGCGTAGGCCAGGACCTGCTCGAGGATCGACAGGGTGTCACGCACGGAGCCGTCGCCGGCCCGCACCACCGCCTCGACGGCACCGTCGTCGATGGTGTAGCCCTCGGTGTCGCACACCCACCGCACGTGGGCCGCCACCTCGACGGCGGGGACACGACGCAGGTCGAGCCGTTGCACCCGCGACAGGATCGTCGGGATCACCTTCTGCGGGTCGGTGGTCGCCATCGCGAAGAGCACGTGGCCCGGGGGCTCCTCGATCAGCTTGAGCAACGCGTTGAACGCCGCGGTCGAGGCCATGTGGACCTCGTCGAGGATGTAGACCTTGCGCCGTGCCCGCGCCGGGGCGAACAGCGCCCGGTCACGCAGTTCGCGAGCGTCGTCGACCCCGCCGTGGGAGGCCATGTCCAGCTCGATCACGTCCACGGCGTTGCCATCGGTGATCGAGGTGCACTGCTCGCAGGTCCCGCACGGCGTGGGTGTCGGACCCTGCTCGCAGTTGATGGCAGCCGCCAGGATGCGGGCCGTGGAGGTCTTGCCCGTGCCACGGGGCCCGGTGAACAGGTAGGCGTGGGAGAGCCGATCCTCCTCCAGCGCGTTCGCCAGGGTCCGGGTCACGTGGTCCTGACCGACCACGTCCTCGAAGGTGCGGGGCCGGTAACGCCGGTACAGGGACACGTACGCCAACCTGTCACCCTCCCGCGGATCACGCTGCGCCGTCGTGGACCCGGGCACCGTAGCGTCGGTGCGTGACCACCCGCCCCCGGGCGGGACCGACAGCGATCCTACGACGGAGGTCGGGCCGCCCCGACGGAGCCAGGCGACGGGCGCCCGTGATCGGCACCCGCCCGAGAACGGCTTAGGGCTGCTGCCTCTCGGCCCTGACCCGGTTCACCGGAGGACGTCACCGGCGGACGCCCGTCA
>SKTN01000193.1 GCA_007117945.1 Nitriliruptoraceae bacterium
AGGGGTGGATCCAGATCGTCCGGCAGCCGGCCTGTACGGCAGGCAGGATGTCGTTGCAGTGGGTGTCGCCCACGCACAGGATCTCGTCGGGCACGACCGCCAGTGCGTCGGTCGGTTCCTCGAGCCACCGTCCGAGCCCCACCGGCGTGTGCACCCGTAGCTGATCCCGTCGAAGCGCTCCGGCAGGCCCAGACCCTCCACCAGGGGCCGTCCGAGCTGCTCCGGGGTGTCGATGGCCTCGCGGGGTCAGCAGACCTCAGCGCGCGCCGTACCCGCCGTCGGCCCGCAGCACCGTGGCCGTGATGCCGCTCGCCTGGTCCGACAGGAGGAAGGCTGCCGTGTTCGCGATCTCGTGCGGGGTGTTGAGCCGGCCCAACGGGGTCCGCGAGACCCACTCGTCGAAGGTGTCGGGGGACTCGGCCTGGATCCGCTCGAGGATCGGTGTCGCGGTGTAGCCCGGGGCGACGGCGTTGACGCGGACACCGCTGCTGGCCCACTCCACCCCGAGCAGCTCGGCCAGGTGCGCCACCGCAGCCTTGGTCGCGCCGTAGGCGGCGTGGGTCTCCGGGCTGACCACGCCCAGTCCGGCGATCGACGAGGTGACCACGATCGCGCCGGCACCGCGCTCGACCATCCGTCGACCGAAAGCGCGACAGCACCAGAACACGCCGTTGAGGTTGATGTCGATCGTCCGGCTCCACAGCTCGTCGCTGTAGTCGAGCGCGGGTGAGGTCGGGGCGATACCCGCGTTCGCCATGAGCCCGTGGACGGGCCAGCCGTCGGCCTCGAGCGTGTCCGACAGCGCCGTGACCGCTGTGGGGTCGGCGACGTCGAGCGGCTCGAAACGCAGTTCGCCGCCGGTCGCCGCGCGGAGCGCCTCGACGGCCTGCGTGCCAGCGGCCACGTCGATATCGGTGATGACGACGCGGGCGCCCGCCTCGGCCAGCACCTCGGCCGTCGCGCGGCCGATCCCGCCGGCACCGCCGGTGATGACCACGACCTTGCCTGTCAGACCCTGCATCCGGTTCGGCTCCTGTGCGGTCCACGTGTCGAGACGACCGTAGGCGCAGGCCAACCGCCGGCGCAGGGGCCTCCGGAGGCTCCTGCGCACCCGGTGGCGCACGAGGCCGCGGCGTGACAGGCTGCGGGCCGGCGGCGTGTGCCGGCCACCGCCGACGGTGCACGGTCGCGGTGAGGAGGACCCCGATGACGGGCAACGACGACGATCTGGCCGTCTCCGACGGGTTCACCCCGGCGGAACGCGAGGCGATGCAGCAGCGGGCGGCCGAGTTGCGTGCTGCACGAGGCGGCCGGAGGAAGGCGGCGGACCTGCAGGCGGCGCTCGACGCCATCGGCGAGATGCCGGAGGGGGACCGGGCCATCGCGGAGCGGGTCCACGCGCTGGTGACCCGGCTCGCCCCGCACCTGCGCGCCCGGACCTGGTACGGCATGCCGGCCTACGCGGACGGCAAGGACATCGTGTGCTTCTTCCAGTCGGCGGCGAGGTTCGAGGCCCGCTACGCAACCCTGGGTTTCAACGACGTCGCGCGGCTCGACGACGGGGACATGTGGCCCGTGGCCTTCGCGATCGTCGGCTGGAGCGACGCGGTGGAGGCACGGGTCGAGGAGCTCATCGCAGGTGCGGTGAGCTGATCATGGCCGAGCCGAGCGCATCACCGGTGTCGAGTGCGGTCGGTCCGCCCGCCGGGCCCCCGGAGGGGGCGGTGGTGGGGGCGGGGGCCGCAGTGGCGGTGTCGTCGCACCCGCGGTGGGCTCCCGCGATCTCCCGGCGAGCTCCTCGTGGGTCGGGTGGCGCCACAGGGCACCGACGAAGGTGATCGTCGCCACGATCGCGACCACCCCGTAGGGCCACCACTGCACCTCCAGGAAGCTGAGCGCGATGATGCCGACGTGCAGCGGCACCATCCGCCGGTAGGCGAGACCCACCGCCGCCATGGTGCGCCCCGCCAGGAACGAGGATCCGTCGGCCCGCAGGAACCTGGCGTCAGCCAGCACGGCGGGCACGTTGGACAGCACGCTGCGGACGGCGAGGAGCAGGACACCGGCGCCCAGGGTCTCGCCGAGACCCACTCCGGAGAAGGCGAACATCCCGACGACCACGCCGATGCCCAGCAGCGCGGACCGGGCCCAGGCGCTGACCAGGAGCCCGCCACCTCGATGGTGTCGTCAGGGCGGCGTGAGTATCGGGACGGTCCTCTGCCGGGGCGTGTGGCGGCCACGGCGTCCCGGCACTCGGTCGTGCCGGGAGGCATCCAACCCTTGACGGGAGCCGTCCGAGCGCTAGAGTGGGAGGTACGGGAAATCGATTTCCCACCTTCCGATCGAGCGGGGTGTCCGATCCGGGCGCCTCGGCGGGTGACGACAAGGAAGGACCGTGGTCACGATGCGGGATGTGGCGCAGGCCGCCGGCGTCTCGGCTGCCACCGTGTCGCGCGTGCTCTCCGGCTCACGTCGTGTCAACCCGGAGCTCGCCGCACGGGTCCTCGCCGCGCAGGACGAGCTCGGCTACCGCACCAACCTGCTCGCCAGCGGGCTGCGCCGACAGCGCACCGACACCGTGGGCATGGTCGTGCCCCAGGTCGGGAACCCGTACTTCTCCGCGTTGATGGAAGCCGTGGGTCGCCGCCTTCAACGGGTCGGCATCACGGTGTTGCTCGTCGATGCGGAGAACGACCCGGACGCGGAGGCCGAGGGGCTCCACCGCCTGCTGGACCGCAGCATCGACGGCCTCCTCGCGGTGCCGGTGGACGAGCACGCCTCGACAGCGGCGCTCACCGAGGCCGCTGAGCGGGTCCACCTCGTGCAGCTCGACCGTGCCGCGGAGGGTGTGCCGGCCGACCTCGTGGCCGTCGATCATCTCGCGGGGATCCGCTCGGCCGTCGACCACCTCGTCGCGCGGGGCTGCAGCGACCTGGCCTTCGTCAGCGCAGAGCCGCGGGACTCCACGGCTCGGGAGCGTGCTCGGGCCTTCGACGACGCGATGAGGGCCACGGGTGCCACCGCGCGGGCGTCCGCCTTCGGCAGCTACACCGTGGAGTGGGGGCGCGTGGCAGCCACGCGCCTGGTCGAGGGTGGCCGACTGCCCCAGGCGATCGTGTGCGGGAACGACCTGATCGCCCTCGGGGTGCTGGCGGTGCTCGGCGAGGCCGGCGTGGACGTCCCCGGTGAGGTCGCGGTGACCGGCTACGACGACATCGGGTTCGCGACCCTGACCGCGCCAGCACTGACCACCGTGCGGCAGCCCGTCGACTCCCTGGCCGAGGCGGCCGTGGACCTGCTGCTCGGTGACGGGCCGGGCGAGGACGGTCCCTCGGTGCAGCGCTTCGTCCCGAAGCTCATCGTGCGCGCCTCCACCGACCCGTCGGCACCGGTACCACACCGCCGCCGCGTGCAGGAGCGGCCATGACCGGCACGCCGCTGTTCGTCGCCCGCGGGCTGAGCAAGAGCTTCCCCGGGGTCCGTGCCCTGGACGGCGTGGACCTCGAGGTGCACGCCGGCCGCGTGGTCGCGCTGCTGGGGGAGAACGGTGCCGGCAAGTCGACGCTGGTCAAGATCCTCTCGGGCGTGCACCAGCCCGACGAGGGCACCATGGAGTTCGCCGGCGAGCCCTACGCCCCCCGGTCGGCGGCGGTCGCACTGGATGCCGGCATCGGCATGGTCCACCAGGAGACCAACCTGCTGCCGGGGCTGTCGGTGATGGAGAACATCGCCATCGGCCGCCTCCCGCTGCGCCGTGGGCTGATCGACTACGACGCCCTGCGCAGCCACGCGGCCACCCACCTCGCACGTGTCGGTCTCGGCGACCTCGATCCGGCCACCCTGGTCGCGGGGCTGTCGGTGGGTGCCCGGCAGAAGGTGGAGATCGCCAAGGCGCTGGCCCTGGAAGCCCGGTTGCTGGTGCTGGACGAGCCGACGGCCGCCCTGTCCCGCGAGGATGCGGAGATCCTCTTCGAGTTGATCGCCGATCTTCGCCAGCAGGGGGTCGGCTTCATCTACATCAGCCACCGGCTCTACGAGATCCCGCGGGTCGCCGACGCCGTGGTCGTGCTCCGGGACGGCGCACGGGTCGCCGCCTGGTCCCGGGGTGATGTCGCCACCGAGGAGATCATCCAGGCGATGGTGGGGCGTGAGGTCGACGAGCAGTTCCCCGACCCGCCGGACACCGTGGGCGAGGAGCTGCTGCGGGCCGAGGGGCTGACCCGCCACGGTGCCTTCGAGGACGTCAGCCTGACGCTGCACCGAGGGGAGATCCTGGGCATCGCCGGGTTGGTGGGCGCGGGACGTACCGAGCTCGCGCGAGCGCTGGTGGGTGCCGACGTCCTCGACGCCGGCACGATCCGGCTCCACGGTGCTCCGGTGCGGGTCCGCAGCCCCGAGGAGGCCGCCCAGGCCGGCATCGCGATGATCCCCGAGGACCGCAAGGAGCACGGGCTCGCCCTCGACCAGTTGGTCCGCGACAACGCGACCTACCCGATGCTGGAACGCGCCGCCGA
>SKTN01000054.1 GCA_007117945.1 Nitriliruptoraceae bacterium
ACCTACCTCGAGGGTCGGGTCGTCCACGCGGAGCTGGAGGAGGACGGTGACACCGTCCACACCCTGGCGACCTGCGTCGGGTTGGACGCGCTGTCCGCGCGTGCCCGGGAGCTGGCGGAGCTGATCGCGGCGCTGGCCCACGACGCGGTGGTGCGCGTGGACGTGCACACCTGGTTCGACGATCCTCCCGCGGACGATGACGACCTCGCCGCCCGGGTCGCGGCGGCCTTCGCGCCCCTACAGGGTGTGCCCCAGCTGCGCCACGCCGCGCTCAGCGCGGTCCAGCGCGGCAGTGCTGACGCCGCCCCCCAGCTGCGCCAGGTCACCTTCCGCCCCGACGGTGCTGGCGGCCTGGAGGAGGTCCGCACCCTCAGGGGCCTGCAGCCGGTGATCGCGCAGCGCCTCGAGCTGTGGCGCTACGAGCACTTCGAGCTGACCGCCCTGCCCGCCGAGGCGGGCGTGCACCTCTACCACGCCGTGGCGCGCTCCAGCCCCTCGGACGAGCGGCTGTTCGCCATGACCGAGGTGCGGACCCTGACCCCCGTGCTGGACGGTCGGGGCGAGGTGCACCGCTACGTGGAGGTGGACTGGGCCGTCTCGCGGGCTTTCGAGGCGATGCGCGGCGCCCTGGCGGCGATGCCCCTGCGGGCACGGCCGGTGTGGAACCGTGTGACCCTGCACGTCTGGCCCGTGCTGGAGCTGTCCGTGGAGCAGCTGGCCGGGATGGCCAACGATCTCGCCCCCGCGGCCGTCGGGCTCGGTCTCGAGCGCGTCGACGTCCGCTGCCTGCGCCGCGACCCGGAGACCGGGGTCGTCGAGCCGCGGGTGCTGCGCCTGGCCCGGGGCGTGGACGTGGGCTTCACCGTCACCGAGAGCCCGCCACCGCCCGGCCCACTCCAGCCCCTCGACGAGTACGGCCAGAAGGTGGTGCGCTGCCGCCGTCGTGGGACGCCCTACCCCTACGAGCTGGTCCAGCTGCTCACCGCCCGGGGCGCCGGCGGCATGACGGAGATCAGCGGTGGGGCCTTCGTGGAGCATGAGCTCGAGGACGGCCGCCTGGTGCCCGTGGACCGTCCGCCCGGCCAGAACCCCTCGGGCATCGTGGTCGGCACCGTCACCAACACCTCCGAGCGGCACCCCGAGGGCATGACCCGGGTGGTCCTGCTCGGTGACCCGACCCGGGCGCTGGGTGCCATCACCGAGGCGGAGTGCGACCGGATCATGGCGGGCCTCGATCTCGCCGAGGCCCAGCGCTACCCCGTGGAGTGGTTCGCCATCTCCGCCGGCGCCCGGATCGCCCTCGACTCCGGCACGGAGAACATGGACGGTGTGGCCGCGGTGCTACGGCGCATCATCGAGTTCACCCAGGCGGGTGGCGAGGTCAACGTGGTCGTCACCGGCATCAACGTCGGCGCCCAGCCCTACTGGAACGCCGAGGCCACGATGCTGCAGCACACCAAGGGCATCCTGGTCATGACCCCCGACTCCGCCATGGTGCTCACGGGCAAGCAGGCCCTGGACTTCTCCGGTGGGGTGTCCGCGGACGACAACCACGGCATCGGCGGCTACGAGCGGGTCATGGGCCCCAACGGCCAGGCGCAGTACTGGGCCAGCGACCTGCTGGGCGCCTTCCGGGTGCTGCTCACCCACTACGAGCACACCTACATCGCGGCGGGGGAGCGCTTCCCGCGGCGGGCCCCCACCACGGACCCGAGCGACCGGGACGTGCGTACGACACCCCACCACCTGCCGGGTAGCCCCCTTGCCTCCGTCGGTGACATCTTCGACGACCAGCGCAACCCCGGCCGCAAGCAGCCCTTCGACATCCGTACGGTGATGCGGGCGGTGGTCGACGCCGACCGGCCACCGATGGAGCGCTGGCGTGACCTCGCCGACGGCGACACCGCCGTGGTGTGGGACGCCCACCTCGCCGGCATCCCGGTGTGCACCATCGGGCTGGAGGCCCACGCCCTGCCGCGACGCGGGGTGGTACCGGCCGACGGTCCCGACGGCTGGACCTCGGGGACGCTGTTCCCGATGTCGTCCTGGAAGGTGGCCCGGGCGGTCAACGCCGCCAGCGGCTGCCGGCCCCTGCTGGTGCTCGCGAACCTGTCCGGGTTCGACGGCTCACCGGAGTCGATGCGCAAGCGGCAGCTGGAGTTCGGTGCGGAGATCGGCCGGGCGGCGGTCAACTTCCGGGGCCCGATCGTGTTCTGCGTGGTCAGCCGTTACCACGGCGGTGCCTTCGTGGTGTTCAGCCAGCGGCTCAACGACAACCTCACGACCCTGGCCGTGGAGGGCTCCCACGCCTCGGTGATCGGTGGGGCGCCGGCGGCCGCCGTGGTGTTCGCCGGGGAGGTCGCCAAGCGCACGGCCCGCGACGAGCGGGTCGTCGCCCTGAGTGCGGCGGTGGAGGCGGCCAGTGGGGCCGAGCGCGCCACCCTGCGCACGGAGCTCGATCAGCTCACCGCCGAGGTGCGCTCCGAGAAGCTCGGGGAGCTCGCCGCGGAGTTCGACCGCATCCACTCCGTGGAGCGGGCCCGCGACATGGGCTCGGTCGCCCAGATCATCCCCGCCGCCCGGCTGCGCCCGGAGCTGGTGGCGGCGGTGGAGGCGGGCATGGCACGTGAGCTGGCGCGCCTGGGCTCCCAGCGGTGACCGCGGCGGCCGGGCTCAGGCCCCGCGGCGCTCTGCGGTCATCGCCTCGTCGATCGCCAGCACCATCGGCGGCTGCAGTTGCACGTCCAGCACCAGCCAGGTGCCGACCGTGGTGCCCTCCGGTACATCGCTGACGGGGATGCGCACCGGGGTGCGGCTCGGACCCGCCGCCAGCACGACCATGTCGTCCTCGATGGCGTCCACCCGGGCACGATCGTTGCTGATACCGGAGGGGTCGGCGTGCATGTCAGCTCCTTGCAGCTCGGGGCGACAGCCTAGAGGCGTTCGCCGTCGCGTTCCTCGGGCCCCGGTGCCGCCGGCGCCGTCCCCGTTGCCTCGGCCGCCTCCAGGGCGCGGATGCGTTCCAGGGTGGTGGCGTCACGGGTGCGCCGTGCCGCGGTGTCCTCCGCCTCGCGTTCCGAGGCCCAGCGCAGGAACAGCGCGGCGATGATGAACCACAGCACCAGCCCGCCACCGACGTTCATGGTGATGCCGGCGGCCTGCTGGTCGGAGGTGGGGTCGAACCCGAGCCACAGGGGCGGCGCCAGCTCGTACAGGCCGTACAGGGGCAGGGGCGAGAAGGTCAGGAACGCCGCCGGGACGAACATCAGCACGGAGGAGGCGAAGAGGTAGAAGGCGCGCAGGGGCTCCTCGATCGCGTTCTCGGCGGGCACCTTCTGCATCGCCGGCCACCACCAGATCAGGGCGGCACCGAGGTGGAGGACGTCCACGCCGAAGGAGCCGAGCTGGGTCACCTTCAGGGTGTCGACGGTGATGGGCAGGTGGGTGCCGAACAGCACCGCGTTGAACACCAGCAGTGCGATCGGCCAACTGGTCACCGCGGCCAGGACGCGGCGCCGCCCCGTGCCAGGTGGGAACCAGCGGGTCACCAGCCACTCGGGCAGCCCCGCCAGCAGCAGGGGCGCGGCGACGAAGGTGTAGACGATGTAGCGGGCGATCCCGACGGTGGCGAGGTAGCCGACACCGAGCTGACCGATGGGCCACTCGGAGACCACGAACAGCGCCAGCACACCGAGCACGAAGCGGCGCGCCAGCTTGGGGTCGACGGCGCGCCCCGCCCGTCGGTGGGCCAGCAGGTACCCGCCGACGCAGCTGCCGGCGACCACCCACACCCCCAGGAAGGGGGTGTAGCGCCAGGTCCAGATCTGGCCCGGGGTCGACGAGCACCACCAGGCGACGTTCACGACCACTCCTCCACGATCCGCGGCAGGTCGGCGATCCAGTCGGAGCGGCGGGCACCGAAGGGCCAGGTCCTGAGCGCCTCACCCTCGGCGTCGAAGCCGATCACCTGCGCGGGGTGGCCGATCAGGTCGCCCTCGCCACGGGGGTCGGGCCCCTCGACGATGGGACCGGGGAGGTCGAGCTGTGACAGGGCGTCCTCGACCACCTCGATGTCGCCGTGGAGGCCGACCATCCGGGGGGAGAAGTTCGCGAGGTACTCCTCGATGCGCTCCGGGGTGTCGCGGTCGGGGTCCACGGAGACGAACACCACGTCGAGGTCGTCGTAGGACACCCCGGCGGTGTCCATCGCGGCAGCGATGGCGGCGAGGTGCACGGGGCAGATGTCGGGGCAGCTCGAGTAGCCGAAGAACAGCAGGGTGGGGGTGCCGGTGAAGGCGGTGCCGAGCGCCACCTCGTCGCCGTCCACGTCCTGGAGCGTGGCCTCGGGCATCGTGCGCTCCCGCTCCAGGGGGATGCCGCGCCAGCCGTCGGGTCCCGGCTCCAGGCCCTGAGCGGCGATCGCGGTGGCGCTGGCGGGGCCGCAGGCCGCGGCCAGGAGGCCGGCGAGCAGGAGCCACACAAGGTGGGTGGCGGCGTGGGTGGC
>SKTN01000322.1 GCA_007117945.1 Nitriliruptoraceae bacterium
CCCGCCAGCGATGCCGGGCTGGCGCCCTGGCTGCAGGCCAGCGACCTGGATGCCGTCCGGGTCGTGGATGCCGACGGCCAGGTGATCGCCGCCTCGCCGGCCACCATGGCTGCGGAGCCCACGACGCCGGCCGACGGACGGTGGCGCACCACCGAGGCGCCGGGGCTCGGTCCTGCCCTGACGATCGCCGTCACCGCTGCCGACGGCAGCACCCGACAGGGCTGGATCGGGCTGAGCTCCTCGGCACTGACCGAGCTCGTGACCGACGCTCCGCCGACGGGCAGCACGGTCCGGCTGCTGGTCGCACCCGACGGGGAGGTGGTGCTCCCCCAGGGAGCAGGTGATCGCGACCCGGCACCCCTGGCACGGGCGATCTCCGGGACCCCGCCGGCCACGGGCACGCGCACGGTCGACGTCGATGGGCGAGGCTGGCTGCTGTTCGGACACCCGGGACCGTCCCCGGGGTGGGTCTCCTACCTGGCCACAGCCGAATCCGACCTGTTCGTGGGCGCCCAGGGGTGGACCGGTGCCGCCAGCTGGGCCGTCTGGGGTCTGCTGCTGGCCACCGGGCTGGCCGGGGTCGTACTGGTGCAGCGACTGGCCCGACAGCGATCCGAGCTCGCCCACCTCAACGAGGGACTCCAGCACCGCCAACGGCTGCTCCGCGCCTCGACCGCCATCGTGGAGTGCACCAACCGCTCGCAGTCCCTGGCCGAGGCCCTCCCCCAGCTCGCGCGTGACCTCGGCGACCACCTCGATGTCAGCGCCGTGCGCTGGCAGCCCCAGGGCAGCGCGCCGGATGCCGCCGGTGCCGACGTCGCGACCGGGGTGGCACGCATCGAGGTCCCCGTCGAGGTCCGCGGCGCCGACGACGGGTCGCTGGTGCTCCTCGCGGACCGACCGAGCAGCGATGCGGACGACCTCACGGCCATCTCCGGCGTCCTGGCCGGCTCCTGCGCCGCGCTCGCGGAACGCCAGGCCGTGCTCGACGACCTGCGACGCTCCAACGAGGAGCTGGAGCAGTTCGCCTTCGTCGCCTCCCACGATCTCCAGGAGCCGCTGCGCAAGATCGCCAGCTACACCCAGCTCCTGCAGCGCCGCTACGCCGACCAGCTGGACGCGGAGGCGGACGAGTTCATGGGCTACGCCGTGGACGGCGCCAAACGGATGCAGCACCTCATCGACGATCTCCTGCGGTACTCCCGCGCGGGCCGCGCGGAGATGGTGCGGCAACCGGTCGCCGTGGCCCAGGTCCTCGACCAGGTGCTGGGCGACCTGAGCCTCAGGATCACCGCCAGCGGCGCCCACGTGACGATCCCACCGGCACTCCCGGTCGTGGACGCGGACCCGATGGCCCTGGCCCAGGTGCTGCGCAACCTGATCGACAACGCGCTGAAGTTCCACGGCGACGACCCACCCGAGATCACGATCCGGGCACGGACCACCGCCACCCAGGCCGTGCTCGTCATCGCCGACGCCGGCATCGGGATCCCACCCGAGCACGCCGAACACGTCTTCGGGTTGTTCCACCGCCTCCACCGCGACCCGCAACGACCCGGCACCGGGCTGGGCCTGACGATCTGTCGGCGCCTGGTCGAGCGGGGCGGCGGAACGATCCGCATCGTCCCGGACGTCCACCACGGCACCGAGGTGGAACTCACGCTCCCCTTGGCAACGGAGGGTGCACCATGACCGACCAACCCTTGGACACCACCGTCGACCGGCTGCAGATCCTGCTGATCGAGGACGACCCCGGCGACGCCCGCCTGACCGCCATCGCGCTGCGGGACGTGGCTCCGGGGCACGAGCTGACGGTGGTGGCCGACGGCGGCACGGCGCTGACCTACCTGCGACGCCAGCCCCCGTACCTCGACGTCCGCAGACCGGACCTGATCCTGCTCGACCTCAACCTCCCCGGGATGCACGGCCACGAGGTGCTCAGCGCGATCAAGCACGACCCCGGCCTGCGCTCGATCCCCGTCAACGTCCTGACCACCTCGGCGCGCCTGGACGACGTGATCACCAGCTACCAGCGCTACGCCAACGCCTACGTCACCAAGCCGATGGACCTCGACGACTACCTCGAGGTCCTGCGGCAGGTGACCCGCTTCTGGTCGCGGACCGCGCGCACCCCCGAGGAGGCAGCGTGAACTCCCCGCTCAACGTCCTGCTGATCGAGGACGACGACGGCGACGCCCGCCTGCTCGCCCTCCTGCTCGCCGAGACCGAACTGCGCACCGAGTTGATCCGCGCCAGGTCGCTCGCGGAGGTACCGCCCCTGGTCGCGGGCAACCGGTTCGACATCGCCCTGGTCGACCTCCACCTACCCGACAGCCACGGCCTCGACACCGTGCGTACCGTGCGGGCCAACCTCGCTGACACCCCGCTGATCGTGCTCACGGGCACGAGCGGCGAACAGCTGCCCGAGCTCGCCCTCCAGGAGGGCGTGCAGGACTTCCTGTCGAAGAACACCCTCGAGCCACCCCTCGTCGCACGCGCGATCCGCTACGCCCTCGACCGGCACACCGCCGTTCGACGGCTCAAGGAGATCATCGCGATGCAGGACCAGCTGCGTGAGCAGCTCGAGGAGACCAACCGGCTCAAGACCGAGTTCGTGACCGTGGCCTCCCACGAACTGCGCACCCCGATCACGGTCATCGTCGGCGCGCTGACGGTCCTCGACCGCCTCCTGCCCGTGGACCAGTGGCCACCCAACGCCACCCAGCTGTGGGCGGCGGCGCAGCGCCAGTCGCGCCGCCTCTCCGATCTCGTCGGCGACCTGCTGCTGGCCAGCGCGCTCGAGCACGAGGACCCGGCGCCCCCGTCGACCTTCGGCCTCGCCGAAGCGATCGACGAGGGCATCGAGGCGAGCACCATCGACCCCACCGCGGTCACCGTGACCGTGCCGGCCACACTCCAGGTCACGGGCGTACGTGGCCACATCGTCCGGATCATGACCAACCTGCTCACCAACGCCGAACGCTACGGGGCTCCCCCCGTCGAGGTGGTGGGTACCCGGACCGGCGAGGGCGTGCGGCTCGAGGTCCGTGACCACGGTGCCGGGGTCGACGCCGACTTCCTGCCCTACCTGTTCGAGCCCTTCCGCCAGGCAGAACCCGGCAGCCGCGGCGGGCTCGGGCTCGGACTCAAGATCGTCGAACGGCTCGTCGAGGAGGACGGCGGCAGCATCCGTTACGAGCCGGGATCACCCACCGGCGCCTGCTTCGTCATCGAGTACCCCGACGTGGTCGAGCACCACCGCTGATCGGGGACCCGCCGGGGGCACCGGCGCCCCCGGCACCGGGTGGCTCACTCGAGCTCGGCGAAGCCGTCCACCGCTGCACCGACGGCCTCACCCAGGCGGTCGAGCTCGGCCACCGAGGCCAGGGGTCCGCGGGCACGGCTGTGGCCGAGCCACCACGCGCCACCGACCGCCCCGGCCCATCCCAGCAACCCGGCGAACTTCCACACCGAGCGCCAGCCGTCCTCGGGCCGGTGCGGGTCGACCCCGTGCCACCGGCCGACCGGGCGTCCGGGCGCGATCAGCTCGTCGGGGGCCAGCCGGGCGGCACCGCCGTTCTCACGCCGACGCCAGTGCGGGTCGACCTGCGCGCGACGGACGATCCGGGCGGGATCGCGGGTGACCGCGCGCTGCACGTCACGCACGGCCGTGCGGCCGGCGTCACGGGCCGTGCTGCGCAGGAGGCGGGCCAGGTGGCTCATGCCGCGCACGGTAGTCGGCATGGCGGTGGCACCGGCCACGCGTCACCCGTCCCCGTCACCCGTCCCCGGCGATCGACGCGCGGAGCCGCTCGAAGGCCTCCAGGCGGCGGGGGTGGATCTCCGCCTCGGGCAGCCGGCACCCCGGCTCGCCCGCGTGGGCGCAGTCGTCCATCCGGCAGTCGAGCGCCGCGAGCTCCGGGAAGTGCTGCCCGAGCTCCGCGGGCGTCAGCGACCCCAGGCCGAAGGAGCGCACCCCGGGGGTGTCCACCAGCCACGCCTCCAGCGCAGGGGCCTCCAGGGCCCACGCGGCCACGGTGGTGTGGCGCCCGCCGTAGCGGCCCAGCTCGCCGATCTGCTGGGACGCGCCCGGGATCAGCCGGTTGAGCAGCGACGACTTGCCCACCCCCGAGTGGCCGGTGAACGCCGTCCAGGTCCCGGCCAGCACCTTCGCCAGGTCGTCCACCCCCTCCCCGGTCTCCGCCGAGGTGACCCGCACCGGTACCTCGATGCGCTCGTAGCGCGCGGTGACCGCCGCCACCTCGGTGCGGTCGGTGATCAGGTCGACCTTGTTGATGCAGACCACGGGGTCGACCCCGCCCAGGGAGGCGGCCACCAGGACCCGGTCCACGAACCTGGACCCGACATCGAGGTGGTCGGCGGCGACCACCACCACGATCTGCTCGGCGTTGGCGACCACGACCCGCTCGGTGTCGTCGGCGTCGTCGGCGGTGCGGGTGAGCACGGTGTCGCGCTCCAGCACCTCGACGATGCGGGC
>SKTN01000368.1 GCA_007117945.1 Nitriliruptoraceae bacterium
GGGGTCCGCGGGCAGCTCCAGCTGCGGCTGGTCGATCAGCACGTCGCGACGGACCTCGACCCGGAGCACGGCCGTCGCGGAGGTCTCCACCGCGGTCCCGCACACCTCGCCGTCCCCCTGCGCCCCGTGGGCGTCCCCCGCGGACAGCCGGGCACCGGCCACCTCGACGGGTAGCAGCAGGGTGGCACCCGGACGGACGTCGCGGCAGTCGAGGTTGCCGCCGACCCGTCGGGGCGGGATCACGCTGTGGGGACCGGGCTCCGCCGGTGCGAGCCCCACCACACCGAGGAACGGGCGGGTGGGCAGCCGGGCCACGTCACCGAAGGTCACCTCGTTCGCGCCGATACGCGACACCACGACGTGGGGATCGGGGAATCGGTCCGCCAGCAGCCCGAACCCGGGGATCAGTGCGGTCCAGCCCACCTCCCCCGGGTGCACCTCCTCGATGGTGATCGCCAGGGTGTCCCCGGGTTGCGCCCCCTCGACGTCGATGGGACCGGTCAGGGGGTTGGCCGCCCCGAGGTCCACGGCGGCGACGTCCTCGGAGGTCGCGTCGGCGCCGAGCTGGCCACCGAAGGCGTCCTGCAGGGTCAGCTCGACCCGGTCGCCGGAGGCGATCCAGCGAACGGCGGGCAGGTCGGCATCCCAGCCGAGGTGGCGGTGGTCGGGGTGGTGGAGGGTGTGCACCGAGGCTCCGATGGGTCCGGGTGTCCGTGGTCGCGTGGGGTCACCGCGGGAGGTGACGGCGGACCCAGGCAGGGTAGTGGCAGGCCGGGCCCGGTCCGGTGCTCGGTACGCTCGCGACGTGCTGCGTGCCCTGCTCCGACCCTCAGCGATCGTCTCCCACCTCCTCGTGGCGACGGTGGTGATCACCTGCGTGATCCTCGGGCAGTGGCAGCTGGACCGCCTGCACCAGGTGCGTGACACCAACGCCCGGCTGGAGGAGCGTCTCGCGGCACCGCCGGCGGATCTCGCCACGCTGGCCGATCCGGTCGCCACCACTCCGGAGGCCGTCGACGAGGCCGCCCTGGAGTTCCGTCGCGTCGAGGTGACCGGCACCTTCCGACCCGAGGAGGAGGTGCTCCAGCGCAACCGCTCCTACCGCAACCAGACGGGTTTCCACGTGCTCACCCCCCTGGAGCTCGACGGCGGCGGCGTGGTGCTGGTGCGGCGCGGCTGGGTGCCCGCGAGCCTCGACACCCCACCCGTCAGCCAGGCCGCACCCCCCACGGGGTCGGTCTCGGTCGTCGGCGTGCTGGAGCGCCCCGTGGAGCAGCCCGGCTTCGGGCCCCAGGACCCCGATGACGGCGTGCTGGAGCGGGTGTTCCACACCGACACCGCGCGGCTCGACCGGCAGGTCGACGGCGCGCTGTTCCCGATGGTGCTGCGTATCGACACGGAACTGGACAACCCCACCGAGGACGAGCTGCCCTTCCCCGTGGGCTCCCCGGAGCTCGACGAGGGCAGCCACTTCTCCTACACCGTCCAGTGGCACAGTTTCGCCCTGCTGGCCCTGGTCACCTACCTCGCGTGGTGGTGGCACCGGCTGCGACGGCGACCCGACCCCGATGTCGCCTCCACGGCGACCACCGCCGAGGACGAGGTGGTCGTCCCGGGCTGAACCGCGGCGCAGGTGCACCACGCCTGCGGCGAGGTGACGATGTGCCCTGCCCGGGCCCGGCCATGCCTGTCATCCTCGACGTTGGTAGGTCTCGGTGGCGAGCTGGAGGCCGGCACCATGGGCGACGTCCACGTGCACGATGTCCTGATCATCGGCGGCGGAGCGACGGGGGCGACCCTGGCCCGTGCGCTGTCGCGCTTCGACCTCGACGTGGTGCTCCTGGAGGCCACCGCGGAGGTCGCCTTCGGGGTCTCGAAGGCCAACAGCGGCATCGTCCACTCCGCGATGCACGCCTCGCCCGACACCCTCAAGGGCCGGCTGGAGTACCCCGGCAACCTCGGGTGGCGCAGGCTCCACGAGGAGCTCGGCTTCGGCCTCAACCCCGTCGGCGAGGTGCTGGTGGCCCTCGACGAGCAGCAGCTCGCCAAGATCGAGACGATCCGCCAGCAGGGCATCCGCAAGGGGGTGCCGGGTACCGAACCCTGGACCGCACAGCGCACCCTGGACGCGCAACCCAACCTCTCCCGGGAGGTCAGGGGCGCGGTGTGGGCACCCACCGCCTGCGTGTTCAACCCCTACGAGGCCGTGATGCTCGTCGCCGACGCGGCCCGGCGCAACGGGGTGCGCATCGAGGTGGAGCAGCCGGTCATCGCGATCGACCCCCCGGACCCGCAGACCCCTGACGGGCCCCTGGTCCTGCACACGCCCACCCACACCTGGCGGGGGCGGTTCGTGGTCAACGCCGCGGGGCTGTTCGCCGACGACATGGCGGAGCTCGCGGGCGTGCGGGACTTCACCATCCTGCCCCGCAAGGGCGAGGAGTACCTGCTGGACAAGCGCATGGCCGGCGTGGTGACCAGCATCATCTTCCCCTGCCCCTCCCCCATCTCCAAGGGCACCCTGGTCAACCCCACGGTGGACGGCACGATCATGGTGGGCCCGACGGCCCAGACCGTGGACGACAAGCACGACACCACCACCAGCGAGGCCGGGGCCGCGCAGGTCTTCACCAACGCCCGCAAGCTCGTGCCGGTCATCAGCGAGCGCGATGTCATCGCGGAGTTCGCCGGGCTACGGCCGGTGTCGGACACCGAGGACTTCATCATCGGTCCCACGGACCGTCCGGGGTTCATCAACGCCGCGGGCATCCAGTCCCCGGGGCTGACGGGGGCGCCGGCCATCGCGGACATGCTCGTCGACATCCTGGCTGACGCCGGGCTCGCGCTCACCGAGAAGGCCGACTGGGATCCCACGGCGCCCCACCCGGTGAAGTTCGCCCAGCTGTCCACCGAGGAGCAGCGGGAGCTGGCCGAACGCGACCCCCGCTACTCCCAGCTGGTGTGCCGCTGCGAGATCGTCACCGAGGCGGAGATCCGCGACGCGTGCGAGCGCGGCGCCCACACCCTGGACGGGCTGAAGTTCCGCACCCGGGCGGGGATGGGCCGGTGCCAGGGCGGGTTCTGCACCTGGCCCTGCATGCGGCTGTTGGCGGAGCACCTCGACGTGCCCGTCGCCGAGGTCACCAAGCGCGGACGCGGGACCTGGCTGGTCCGCGAGCGTGAGGACCAGCCCGTGGCCACCGCCAGCACAGGAGGGTGAACCGTGCCCGTCACCGCGGAACCACGCCACCTCGACGACCGCTACGACGTCACGGTCGTCGGCGCCGGCCCGGCCGGACTGGCCGCGGCGGTCGCCGCCCGCGAGCAGGGTGCCGAGCGCATCCTGCTGGTGGACCGTGACGCCGAACCCGGCGGCATCCTGCGCCAGTGCATCCACTCCGGCTTCGGGCTGCACGCCTTCTCCGAGGACGTCACCGGGCCGGAGTACGCCCACCGCTACGTGGAGCGGGTCCTCGAGCGCGACGTGGACGTGCTCACCAACGCCTACGTCACCGACGTCTCCCGGGAGCTGCGGGTCAAGCTGATGTCGCCCACCACCGGGGTGACCACCGTCGACACCGGTGCGGTGGTGATCGGCACCGGCGCACGGGAGCGGACCCGGGCCCAGGTGCGCATCCCCGGCGAGCGCCCCGCAGGGGTGATGACCGCCGGTCTCGCGCAGAAGTTCGTCAACCTGCACGGGTTCCTGCCCGGCTCGCGGGTGGTGATCCTCGGTTCCGGGGACATCGGGCTGATCATGGCCCGCCGGCTCACCCTGGAGGGCGTCGAGGTGCTCGGGGTGTTCGAGCTGCTGCCGCACCCCAGCGGGCTGGGGCGCAACGTGGTCCAGTGCCTCGACGACTTCGACATCCCCCTGCACCTGTCCACCACGGTGATCGACATCCACGGCCACGACCGGGTGGATCGGGTCACCGTCGCCCCCGTCGACGAGGAGCTCCAGCCGATCACGGAGCGCTCCTGGGACATCGAGTGCGACACGGTCCTGCTGTCGGTGGGGCTGATCCCCGATGCGGAGCTGGCCCGCCAACTCCAGCTCACCCTGGACCAGCGCACGGGCGGCCCGGTGGTGACCAGCACCTACGAGACCTCGCTGCCGGGGGTGTTCTCCGCCGGCAACAACCTGCACATCAACGACCTGGCGGACTGGGTCAGCCAGGAGGCGAGCGCGGCTGGGGCCGCCGCGGCGGACGTCGCGGTCGGTCGCGTGCGTGCCCGGCAGGACATCGCGGTCACCCCCGGCACCAACGTGCGCTACGTGGTGCCCCACACCCTGTCCACGGATCTCACCCAGACGGTGTCCTTCCGGGTGAAGGAGCCGATCTACGGCGACACGATCCTGCGGATCGGCGAGGCCCACCGCCGCAAGGTCCGGGCCGTGGTCCCCGCGGAGATGGTCACCATCAAGCTCAGCCCCCGGCTGCTCGAGGGCTACGCCGGCGAGACCCTGCGCGTGGACGCCGTGGCCGTCA
>SKTN01000264.1 GCA_007117945.1 Nitriliruptoraceae bacterium
AGCGGCCCTGCGGGCTGGCGGAACGGTACCACCCGTGGACCTCCGCGACCAGCGGGGTGGGCGTCGCTAGGCTGCCACGCGCGCCAGGGTGGCTGGTGGAGGGAGCACAAGCTCGTGCGAGAACGGAGCGGCGCGCCCCTGTCGGCGCGGGAGCTGCCCGCGCTCTTCGACCACGTCCACGACGCCCTGCAGGCCCGGCGGGACGCCATCGACGACCTCAACGTCTTCCCCGTGCCCGACGGTGACACCGGCACGAACATGACCCTGACGGTGCGGGCCGGTCGTGAGGCCCTGGCGGCCGGGCGGGCGGACCGGCCCGCGGGAGGCCGCGACGCCCTGGCCCGGGAGGTCATCCGCGGCGCCGTCCGTGGCGCGCGGGGCAACTCCGGGGTGATCATCAGCCAGGTGGTGCGCGCCGTGGTCGAGGTGACCACCGGCGAGCAGGCCGTCGACGCCGACGTCTACGCCCAGGCCCTCGAACACGCTCGCGACCTGGCCTACGAGGCCGTCGCCGAGCCCGTCGAGGGCACGATCCTCACCGCGATCGCCACGGCTGCGACGGCCGCCCGCGAGGCCGTGGACGCCGGTGCGGACCTGGTGGCCACCTCCGTGGCGGCCTGTGCCGCCACCGCCGTGGCGGTGGAGCGCACCCGGGAGCAGCTCGAGGTGCTGCGCGACGCCGGGGTGGTGGACGCCGGCGCACGGGGCTTCGAGGTGCTGCTGGCCGCGGTGCACGGCCACCTCACGGGCGAGGACCCGCGGGTGGCCGTCGACCCGCCCCGCAACGTCACCGTGCGCACCGCCGGTCACGTCTGTCACGGTTCCCTGGCCCACCCCTACGAGGTGCAGTACCTGCTGGACGCCACCGACGCCGCGGCCGCGCCGCTGAGGGTGGCCCTGGAGCAGCTCGGCGAGTCCGTGGTGGTGGTGGCCGCCGGCGGGCTGCTCAACGTCCACGTCCACACCGACCGCATCGGTCCGGCGATCGAGGCGGGCCTGGCCCACGGCCGGCCCTCGGCGATCGAGGTCGTCCACCTCGGTGAGCAGGTCGCCGAACGCGACGCCGCCCGGGTGACGACCGACGCCGCCCTGGCCGTGGACACCCCCACCGGCTCGGGGGGCCGGATGCTCGGCCAGGCGCGCACGCGCGCGCACCCCACCGCGGACGGCGATGGGGGTGGCACGCCACCGCCCCAGCGGGAGCTGGCCGTGGTCGCCGTCCTCCACGGCCACGGTGCCGTGGCCCTGGCCCGTTCCCTGGGCGCCGAGGTGGTGGACGGCACCGCCGGGTCCCTGCCGAGCGTCGCGGAGCTCGTGGAGGCGGCGGTGGCCAGCCGGGCCCAGCACGTGGTCATCCTCCCGGGCCACCGCAACGCCGTGGCCGCCGCCACCAGCGCCGCCGAGGTCGTCGCGCGGGAGTACGAGCGGCAGGTGGAGGTGGTGGAGGCCGCCACCTCGCCGCCCGCGGTCCTCGCCGCGCTGGCGCTGTGGGAGCCCGACGCCGCACCCGCCCAGGTCACCGCGGAGCTCAGGGCCGCCGCCGGCGCGGTCCGTGCAGGGGAGGTGGTGGACGCGATCCGTGACGCGGCAACCCCGGTGGGTCCCGTGCGGGCCGGCCAGCCCCTCGGCCTGGCCGACGGCGACCTGGTGATCGTCGACGACGATCCTCTGCGGGCGCTGCACGCCGTGTGCACGGCCCTCGATCTGCCCGCCGGCGAGGTGGTCACCCTGCTCCACGGTGCGAGCTCCAGCGTCGCGCAGCGTGTGGCGGCCGCGGCCCTGGTGGCCGAGCTCGCACCCGACGCCGAGGTGGAGGTGGTCGACGCCGGCCTCGCCCCGGCGCGGTTCTGGGTCGGCGTGGAGTGAGCCACCACCTCGACGACCCCGTCACGGTCCTGCCGGGCGTCGGACCGAAGCTCGCCGGCCGCCTCACGGACGCCTTCGGCATCGGCACCCTGCGCGACCTGCTGGAGCACTACCCCCGGCGCTACCACGACGCCGGGGCGGTGCTCGACCTCGGCGAGGTCGAGGAGGGGACGCCGGCGACGCTGCTGGGCGAGGTCCTCGACTGGTCCAGCCGTCGGATCCCCCCGAAGGGCAAGCGCTCCCGGCCCCTGCACCTGGCGGAGGGGCGGGTCCGCCAGGCCAGCGGTGCGGTGTTCACCGTGACCTTCTTCAACCAGCACTGGCGGCCCGCCACCCTGCCCCCGGGCACCGTGGCGGCCTTCAGCGGCACCGTGAAGCGCTTCCGGCGTGAGCTGCAGCTCGCCAGCCCCGACGTGCAGACCCTTGGCACCGTGGCCGCCGGGGCCGACGCGGCCTCCGCGGCGCAGCGCCTCGACCACCAGCGGCTCCTGGCGGTCTACCCGGCGGTGGACGGGCTCCCCAGCTTCAAGCTCAACGAGCTGGTGGCCGCTGCCCTGGAGGTGCTGCCGTCGATCGCGGACTGGCTCCCCGAGGCGGTGCGCGACGCCCACGGCCTGCGCGACCTCGACGGGGCGCTGCGGGCGATCCACGTCCCCGCCGACCACGCCGACCGCCACGCCGCCCGGCGACGGCTGGCCTTCGACGAGCTCTGCAGCCTGCAGCTCGGGCTCCAGTGGCGCCGTTCCCAGCTGGAGGCCGGCACCGTCGGCCTGGACAACAGCCCCGTCGCGGGTGGGTGGACCGAGCGGTTCCTCGCCCAGCTGCCCTTCGGGCTCACGGGGGCGCAGCGTCGGGCGCTCACCGAGCTCGGCACCGACCTCGGCGGCACCCGGCCGATGCACCGGCTGCTCCAGGGCGACGTCGGCTCGGGCAAGACCGTGGTGGCGGCCTGGACGATGCTCAGCGCCGTGGACCGGGGTCGGCAGGCGGCCCTGATGGTGCCCACGGAGGTGCTGGCCGAGCAGCACCACCGGACCCTGACCGAGCTGCTGGCCCCGCTGGGGGTCAACGTCCTCGACGGGCTCCGGGTCGCCGCGCTGACCTCCTCCACCCCCGTGCGCGAGCGGCGGCGGATCCTCTCCGAGCTGCTCACCGGTGAGCTCGACCTGATCGTCGGCACCCACGCGCTGCTCGAGGAGGGGGTGCGCTTCGCCGACCTCGGGGTCGTGGTGATCGACGAGCAGCACCGCTTCGGGGTCTCCCAGCGGGTGCAGCTGAAGGAGAAGGCCGGTGGGTCCGCCGCGGCCGGCGCGTCCGAGGTGGCCGGCGCGTCCGAGGTGGCCGGCGCGTCCGGCGCGGCCGGAGGCACGGGGGGCTCCGGCGGGGCCACCACCCCCGACGTGCTGGTGATGACCGCCACGCCGATCCCGCGCTCCCTGGCCCTGACCCTCTACGGCGACCTCGATGTCACGGTCCTCGACGAGCTGCCGCCGGGGCGCGAGCCCATCACCACCCAGCTGATCACCCCCCGCGAGGCCCACCGCCGCGGTCGCCTGGAGGCCTTCATCCGCACCGAGGTGGCCGCGGGGCGGCGCGCCTACGTGGTCTGCCCCTTCGTGGAGGAGAGCGAGGCCCTGCCCGGCAAGGGTGCGGTCGAGGAGCACCGCAGGCTCGCGGAGGAGGTGTTCGGCGACCTCGAGGTGGCGCTGGTCCATGGCCGCCTGTCGGCCGCGGACAAGGAGGCCGCCATGGCTGCGTTCCGCAGCGGCGAGGCGCAGGTCCTGGTCTCGACCACCGTCATCGAGGTGGGTGTCGACGTGCCCGAGGCGACCATCATGGTGATCGAGGACGCCGAGCGGTTCGGGCTGAGCCAGCTCCACCAGCTGCGGGGCCGGGTGGGGCGCGGCGGTGGGCGCAGCTTCTGCGTGCTGTTCGCCGGCTGGTCCACGGAGCTGTCAGAGGAGGCCATCGAGCGCCTGCAGGCCGTGGTGGGCACCACCGACGGCTTCGAACTGGCCGAGGCGGACCTGCACCTGCGGGGCGCCGGGCAGCTGTTCGGCTCCGCGCAGTCGGGGCTGCCAGACCTCCGGCTCGCCCGCATCCAGGAGGACATCGACCTGGTGGCCGACACCCGGCGGCTGGCCGCAGAGGTGGTGGCCGGGGACCCGGACCTGTCCGCCCCCGAGCACCAGCCCCTGCGCGAGGAGGTGCTCCGCCGTTACGCCGGCGGGTTGGAGGCCTTCGCCGCCCTGGAGACCGGCTGAGTCCGGCGGTGGGTGTGGTGCGCGTCGCCGCGCGCGCGGCGTCTACAGCGGGTGGGTGGTCCGCAACCAGTCGGCGAGGAACGGGTCGGTGACACGGTCACGACCGGCGTCGGCGGTGAGGTGGCGATCGGCGAGCAGCGCGGAACGTGCCGCCTGCGCGCTGCCCTTGCTGTCGAGGTCGAGCAGTTGCGCGGCCGTGCCGTAGATGGAGCCACCGTTGGCGAGGATGCGCAGCACCTTGCGCTGCACCGGTGAGAACTGCTCGTACAGCGCGGAGACCGAGGGGAGCGCGGCGCGGCG
>SKTN01000292.1 GCA_007117945.1 Nitriliruptoraceae bacterium
AGGCGCGGGAGGATGGCCGGCAGGCGCGGGAAGGTGGTCGTGCGGCACGACAGGAGGACACGACATGAACGAGCGGCTGCGTTCGATCCTGCTCGGCGTGGGTGTCGGCGTCGTGCCCCTCCTGCTGCTCGACCTGGCCCGGATCCTCGACGACGCCGTGGCCGCCGACGGCGGTGACACCTCGGTGTGGTGGCCCGTGGCCTCCTACCTCGCCGCCGGGGCCGTCGCGGCCTTCGGCATCGGGGCGGGCCGCAAGGACCGGCTGGTCCCCACGGCCGGTGCGGTGATCCTGCTGCTGGTGGTGCTCCCCACGGTCCCCATCGGGATGGCGGCGCGGCTGCCGAGCCTGCCGCTGCTGCCCGCGGCGGCCGCCAGCCAGGCCGTGGTGTTCGCCATCGCCGGCGCCTACGTCTACGCCGCGGTCCGGGGCCCGAAGGCCTGAGGGAGGTCCGCAGCCCCCGTCAGCGGCGCCCGACCGCAGCCCCCGACCGCAGGCCCCGGCGTCAGCCTCCGGCCGCCGCCACGGCGGTGAACCGGACCCGTGCCCGCACGGGTGGCGCCAGGGGCGTGCCGTCGCCCCGGTTGAGGTCCACGGTCAGCTCCCACGTGCCCGGCTGCACCGGCACCGTGACCGGCACCTGCTGGCAGGGCGCAGCGAGGGTGCAGCCCGCCACCTCGATGTCGACGCGGCGTTGAGGTCGGCGTGTGCCGTCCTCGGCCACGCGGGCGAGGGCGAGGGTGAGCTCACCGGCCTCGTCGGGGTCGGAGGGCAGCGCGTCGAGTTCGGCGCCCCCGGGGCCGATGGAGCCACCCTCCACGGCGATCACGACCTCGACCGGGCCCGCGGGGACCTCGGCGTCCTCGTCGGGGGTGAGGATGGTCAGGCTCGCGTCGCCGCTCCGCGGCAGGACCTCCGGCGGCGGGTGCAGGGCGATGGTCAACGGCGCGGAGAGCGCCCACATGCTCACCCCGGCCAGGGCGATCGCGCCCATGGGCAGGGGCGCGGGCAGCCGGAGATCGAGGCCGGTGGTCGCTGCCAGGGCCAGGGTGGCGAGCGCGACCACCGCCAGGGGCAGCCCCCAGCCGATCCAGTCGGAGAGCACCGCGTGGCCGAGCACGCCGATGCTGGCGAGGATCGTCGCTGCCGCCAGGGGCGTGAGCAGGTCACCGGGACGCGCGATGCGCAGCAGACCGACACCGGCACCGAGCACCACCGCTGCGAGCACCACACCGGCGACCACGATCATCGCCTGCCAGGTGGAGCCCGGCCCCGCGTGGCCGACCACGGGGAGCGCGGTCACCACCTGGGCGTGGAGCAGGCTGCTCAGGGCAGATCGGCGGGATCGTCGTCGGTGGCGATGTCGAGGCGCACCGTCGGGATCCCCAGGGCGCGGATGCGCTCCACCACGGGCACGTGTTCCGGGTGGACGCGGTAGCGCGCCAGGGCGTCGGCGTCGGTGAACACGGTGAGCAGGCCGGTCACCGTGGGTTCCTCGACGTCGCGGGCGACCCGGAGCCAGGCCACCTCCTCGAGGTCGGCGAGCGCCGCGAGGGAGGCCTCGACCTCCCGGCGGGTCCCCTCCTCCACCTCGCTGCAGTCGAAGCGCACCACGTGCCAGATCACATCGGACTCCTCGTCGGGCGGGCCCCGGGCAACGGGCCGGCGAGGCCGTCGTGACCCGTACGGGCCGAAGCGTCGGGGGTGACCACTAGGATAGGAGCCCCCGTCCGGGGTGAGCGTGCCGGTGCACCCGGCAGATCCCCCTCGGGCCCGGCCCCGCCAGGAGGCGAACACCCACGATGTCCACCCCGCCCCCCGAGCACCCTGCACCGCCGCCCGGCATCGGTCGGGTGGTCACCGCCATGATCACCCCCTTCACCGCGGACCGCGAGGTGGACCTCGACGGCGTCGCCACGATGGCGGAGCACCTGGTCACCACCGGCACGGAGACCGTCCTGGTCAACGGCACCACGGGGGAGTCGCCCACCCTCCACGGCACCGAGGCCCACGAGGTCCTGCGCGTGGTCAAGGACACCGTCGGTACGCGGGCCACGGTGCTGCTCGGCACGGGCAGCAACGACACGGCGAAGACCGTCTCGGCCACCGCGGCCGCCGCGGATGCCGGCGCCGACGCGGTCCTGGTCGTCACGCCCTACTACAACCGCCCGGACCAGCGCGGCCTCGAGGCGCACTTCCGCGCCGCAGCGGCCGCCACTGACCTGCCCGTGGTGCTCTACGACATCCCGAGCCGCAGCGCCCGGGTCATCGAGGTGCCCACCCACGTCGCCCTGGCCGAGGTGGAGAACATCGTCGGGGTCAAGGACGCCACCGCTGACGTGGGGCGCGCCGGGGACCTGCTCCGCGCCACCGCGGGCGCCCCCGGGGGCTACGCGATGTGGTCCGGTGCCGACGAGGTGAACCTGCCCCTGCTGTCGGTGGGCGCCGTGGGCTTCGTGTCCGTCGCCTCCCACCTCGTCGGTCCCGAGCTCGCCGCCATGGTCGCGGCCTTCCCCACCGACCCCGCCCGCGCCCGCGAGCTGCACCTGGCCTGTCTGCCGGTGCACCGTGCGCTGTTCGCCGAGCCGTCACCGGCGCCCCTCAAGGGCGCCCTGGCCCGCCTCGGCCTGCCCGCGGGCCCCGTCCGTCCCCCACTGGTCGACGCCTCCCCGGCGGTCGTCGACGCGCTGCTCGCAGCCCTCGAGCCGGTGCAGGAGCAGCGATGAGCAACAACGACACCGTCGAGGTCACCTTCCTCGGCGGCCTGGGTGAGATCGGCCGCAACATGGCCACCATCGAGGTGGAGGGCCGTCTGGCGGTGGTGGACGTCGGGGTGCTGTTCCCCGACGCCGAGCACCTGGGTGTGGACCTGATCCTGCCTGACTGGAGCTGGCTGCTGGAGCGCGCCGACGACCTCGACGCGGTGTTCCTCACCCACGGCCACCTCGACCACATCGGTGCCCTGCCCTACCTGCTCCGCGATCTCGACCGTGTGATGGACGTCTACGGCACCCGCCTCACGATCGCCTTCTGCGAGGCGATCCTGGAGGAGTGGCCCGAGCTGCCCACGCCGCGCTTCCACGAGGTGGAGCCCGGTGACCGCGTCGAGCACGGCGTGTTCGACGTCGAGGCGGTGCAGGTCAGCCACTCGATCCCCGACGGGGTCGCCTTCGCCATCCGCACCCCCGAGGGCATGATCGTCCACACCGGCGACTTCAAGCTGGACCAGTCGCCCCTGGACGGCCGCCCGACCGACCTGGCCCACTTCGCGCGGCTCGGCGACGAGGGCGTCGACCTGCTGCTCGCGGACTCCACGGGTGCGGAGAGCCCCGGCCATGTCGCCCCGGAGCGCACCATCGGCGGCACGATCCGCCAGCACCTGCTGGAGGCCGAGGGCCTGGTGGTGGTGGCCTCCTTCGCCAGCCACGTGCACCGCATCCAGCAGATCCTCGACGCCGCCGTGGCCGTGGGGCGCCGCCCGGTGTTCGTGGGCCGTTCCATGGTCCGCAACATGGCGATCGCCGAGGAGCTCGGCTACCTCGACTTCGATCCCGACCTGGTTGTCGAGGCGGAGAACGTCGACGACCACGACCGCAGCGACCTGATCGTGATCTCCACGGGTTCCCAGGGCGAGCCCTTCAGTGCGCTGTCGCTGATGGGGGCCGGGGAGCACCGCCGCCTCGAGGTGGGGGAGGGGGACCTGGTGATCCTGGCCTCCAGCCTGATCCCCGGCAACGAGCAGGCGGTCTTCCGCTCCATCAACAACCTCTCCCGTCGTGGGTGCACGGTGATCCACGGCGGCGTGGCCCACGTCCACGTCTCCGGGCATGCCAGCCGCGAGGACCTGGTGCTGTTCCACAACATCGTGGAGCCCGAGCACTTCGTCCCGGTCCACGGCGAGTACCGGCACATGCGTGCCCACGCCGACATCGCCCGGGAGACCGGCATCCTGCCGGAGAAGGTCTTCGTGTGTGAGGACGGGGACTCGCTGCTGCTGACCGACGGGCAGGTCACCCGCGGTTCCGGGCGCCCCACCAGCCACGTCTACATCGACGGGCTGCTCGACGACGTCGGTCCCGCCCTCCTGCGCGACCGGCGACGCATCGGTGAGGACGGCATCTGCATCGCCATCGTGACCATCGACACCCAGGCGCGGCGCGTCACGGGGGACACGGTGGTCACCCAGAAGGGCGTGGTGTTCCACGAGCAGGCCGAGGGCATCCTGGAACGTGCACGTCAGGCCGTGGACGAGGAGCTCGCCGGTGTGGCCGCCGCCCGCTTCGAGGACACGGCGGCCATCAGCCGCCACGTCGTGCAGGCCCTGGGGCGGTTCTGGCGGGCGGAGACCGGGCGCCGGCCCTTCATCCTGCCCGTGGTGCAGGAGGCCTGAGGTCCTGCGGGAGGGCTGAGGTCCTGC
>SKTN01000140.1 GCA_007117945.1 Nitriliruptoraceae bacterium
CGGCGATGCGCTTGATCACCCCGCCCTTCCCGGCGGCGTCGCGACCCTCGAAGATCACGACGATGCGCTTGCCCTCCTCCTTGACCCAGTGCTGGAGCTTGACGAGTTCGATCTGCAGGCGCGCGAGCTCCGCCTCGTAGATCTTGTTCCTGAGCACGCCCTTCTTGTTGTAGTCGTCGGGCCCGAACCGCTTCTCCACGTGTTCCTTCGCCATCCGTCCTCATCCCATGGTCATGGGCCCCGGGGGCCGTGTCCTCCCGCGCAGGCGCCGAGCGGCACCCGCGGTCGCGCGTAGCCGGGGCATCCACCTGCCCGGTCGCGCGGCGCCTCCGAGCCTTGTCGCCTCACCGCCCACCGTCAACCGCGCCACGGCGCGTCGGCGCGTCGGCGCGGGAGGGCGGCGGTGGCCGGTGGGGTGCGCTGGTAGCTGGTGTGCGCCGTGGCCCGGGGTGTCGTGCGGGCTGTGCGCCCGACGTGCGGTCCACACACCGAGGTGGCGGGTGTCGCACCCCTCCCGTACCGTCACCACGAGAGCCGAACGCACGTTCGCTACCCGGAGCTGACGGGTCCCGGCGCGACGTCAGCGAGGCCCGGAAGCGGCGCTCGCGAGGTCCGGACGAGGCGAGGAGGGCGAGGATGACCAAGCGGTACCGCGAACGGTTGGAGGAGGTCGAGGTCGCCGCCGAGTCCGCCGGTGGGTTCACCGCCGATGCTCCCCGCGCCTTCCGGTGGCGGGGGCAGCGTTACCGGGTCCTGGCGGTGCTCGGTCACTGGCACGAGGACGAGGGGTGGTGGCGTCGTGGTGACGGCGTGCCCCAGCGCATCGAGCGGACGGACCTGTGGCGGGTGGAGGCCCGCAACGGGGTCCCGACCCGGGGGGTGTACGAGCTCGTCAGACGGGGGGAGCAGTGGCACCTCGATCGTGTCTGGGACTGACGGGGTGGCATGCTGGGCCACGACGTACCGGACGAGGCCCGTGCGTGTCGCCGGACGACCGGGAGAAGGTGGGACCACATGACCACGGTGACGGGCAGCTCCGACGACCTGACGGATGCCGACGCCCTCGCGGCGCTCTACCGCGACCTGCACCGCCACCCCGAGCTGGCCTTCGCCGAGCACCGCACCGCAGGGCTGGTCGCAGACCGCCTCGCGGCCCTCGGCTTCGAGGTCCACACGGGTGTCGGGGGGACCGGTGTGGTGGGCATGCTCTCCCGCGGAGCGGGGCCGACGGTGCTCCTGCGCGCCGACATGGACGGTCTGCCGGTCACCGAGGAGACCGGTCTGGCCTACGCCAGCACGGGCGCCGTGATGCACGCCTGCGGCCACGACGTCCACGTCACCTGCCTGCTGGGTGCCGCGGCCGAGCTGGCCGCGGGGACCGACTGGGCCGGCACCCTGGTCACGGTGTTCCAGCCTGCGGAGGAGGTCGGTGCCGGTGCGCAGGCGATGGTGGATGACGGCCTCTACGACCGGGTGCCGACCCCGGAGGTGGTGCTCGGTCAACACGTCGTGCCGATGCCGGCAGGCGTGCTCGGACTGCACCCCGGAACCGCCTTCGCCGCCTCCGATGGCCTGCAGGTGACCCTGCACGGCCGCGGGGCCCACGCCTCCCGTCCCGAGCAGGCCGTCGATCCCGTGGTCATGGCCGCGGCCACCGTGCTGCGGTTGCAGACGATCGTGGCCCGTGAGCTCGCCGCCACCGACCAGGCGGTACTGACCGTCGGGGCCCTGCATGCCGGGACCGTCGGCAACGTGATCGCCGACCGCGCGACCCTGCAGCTCAGCGTGCGCACCTTCGACGACCGCGTGCGGGAGCAGGTCCTGGCAGCGATCGAGCGGATCGTCCACGCCGAGGTGGCAGCGGCCGGCGCCCCGCAACCCCCGGAGATCGTGACCACCTCCAGCTTCCCGGTGGTGGTGAACGACGCGACAGCCAGCGACCGCACCGGTGCGGCCTTGCGCTCCCTGCCCACCCTGGTCGTGGATCCGGGGTCTGTCACCGGTAGCGAGGACGTGGGCATCCTGGCCACGGCGGCCGGCGCGCCCTGCGTGTACTGGCTGCTCGGTGGTGCGGACCCGGAGGCCTTCTCGGGGCTCACGGACCTCGACGCCATCCAGCAGCGCGTCAACGAACTGCCGGGGAACCACTCCCCGCGCTTCGCACCTGTGATCGAGCCGACGCTGTCGCGGGGCGTGGAGGCTCTGGTCGCAGCTGCAACCACGTGGTTGGGGTCCAGGGCGTGAGCGCTGCGGGCACCGGGCCCGGCTCCCGCGAGGGGCTCACCCGGCAGTGGGGTCCGTTCAGCTGGGACGGTGCGTCGCCACGTTGCCCTTGAGTCGCGCGAGGATCGCGTCCATCCCGCGCAGCCGCAGGGGGCTGATCGCCGCCCCGAGCCCCATCTCGTGGTGGAAGTCCGCAGGCACGGCGAGGACCTCCTCGACGGTCGCGCCGTTCAGCCCCTCGGAGAGCACGCCGGCGAACCCGCGGGTGGTCGGCGCCTCCGGGGGACAGTCGAACCACACCCGGACCCGGTCCTGCCCATCGAGCTCGGTGGTCAGGAAGAAGGGCGTCTGGCACTCCTCCACCTGCTCGAGGGCATCGGGCTGCCCGGCCAGGTGTGCCGGGAGCGGCGGGACCTTTCCCGCGTACTCCACGAGCAGGTCGATCTTGAGCTCGATCGGTGCCGCCGCGAAGTCCTCGATCACGGCCCGCAGGGGGCTGGGCATCGGCATCGCTGGAACTCCTGTAGGGGTGCGGGATCCGGACGGTGCTGGTGGCACCGCCCCGGTGTTCGGAGCAACGCCGTCGCGTCGATCCCGGTGCGCGGCAGGTGGTCAGCCGGCGCGAGCCGGCGACACACCTGGCAACGTAACCACCCCGGGGGGCTGCTTCCACGCGCTGCCTGTGGTACCACGGTCGATCACCCGCAGATGACGAGGAGCGCATCACCATGGCTGTTGCCGACCAGGCGCACGAGGAGCGGATCGCGGCCTACGCCGACCCGCGGACCTTGGTGACCACCGATTGGCTGGCCGACCATCTCGGTGATCCTGGCCTGGTCGTGGTGGAGTCGAGCGAGGACGTGCTGCTCTACGAGATGGGTCACATCCCCGGCGCGGTCAAGATCGACTGGCACACCGAGCTCAACGATCCCGTCACCCGTGACTACGTCGACGGTGCGACCTTCGCCGAGCTGATGGCCGACAAGGGCATCAGCCGGGAGACCACCGTGGTGTTCTATGGCGACAAGGCCAACTGGTGGGCCGCCTACGCGCTGTGGGTGTTCACCCTCTTCGGTCACGAGGACGTCCGCCTCCTCGATGGCGGGCGGGACAAGTGGATCGCCGAGGGCCGGGAGTTGACCACCGACAAGCCCGATCGTCCCCGCGGTCAGTATCCCGAGGTCCGGCGCGAGGACGGCCCCATCCGGGCTTACCGCGACGAGGTGCTCACCCACCTCGACCGTCGTGGCAAGCTCGTGGACGTGCGCAGCCCCCAGGAGTTCTCGGGTGAGCGCACCCACATGCCGGACTACCCCCAGGAGGGGGCCCTGCGCGGTGGCCACATCCCGGGGGCGCGCAGCGTGCCCTGGGGCAGGGCGGTGCAGGAGGACGGCACCTTCAAGCCGATCGAGGAGCTCGAGGCCCTCTACGCCCAGGAGCAGGGCATCGAGCCCGGGGACGACGTGGTCGTCTACTGCCGGATCGGGGAGCGGTCCAGCCACACCTGGTTCGTGCTGACCCACCTGCTCGGCTACCAGCGGGTGCGCAACTACGACGGTTCCTGGACCGAGTGGGGCAACCTGGTCCGGGCACCGATCGAGACCGGTGAGGCCGAACCCCTCGACTGAGCGCACCGGCGCGGGCCGCACGTCGGCTGGCGTGGCGTCACCCCCACTCCGTACGCTGTCGAACGTACGTTCGTCCGGGCGTGCGGGTCGAGGGTGAGGTGGGCGCGTGGCCAGCAGCCGGTCGTGGTCGCCCCAGGAGCACCGGGAGTCCCTGGAGGACCTCGGTGCCGACGCGCGCCGTGCTGCAGCGGCCGCCGAGGTGGTGCACGCCGCCGCCCGTGCGCATCCGGCACCCAGGGACGCGCCGCCCTTCGCGCACCTGAGCGTGCGCTCCAGCTACTCCCTGCGCGACGGCGCGATCCGGCCGCGCGAACTGGCGGCGGCGGCCGCGGCCGCGGGGATGACCCACGTGGCGCTGACCGACCGGGACGGGCTGTACGGGGTGGTGCGCTTCGCCCAGGCCGCGGCCGCCGAGGGCGTCACCCCGGTGTTCGGCACCGATCTGGCCCTGGCCCCCGAAGCGGACCGGCCGGGTTGGGAGCTGACCCGTGCCGGGCGCCACCGCCTGTCCGCGGACCGGGTGGCGGGGGGCCGGAACCGGGTGGCGGGGGGGCA
>SKTN01000344.1 GCA_007117945.1 Nitriliruptoraceae bacterium
GAGCGCCGGGGGATGCGGATCCTGCGCCGCTCCCGGGCCGTGAGCTGCGAGCGCCGCGGCGACGAGGTGGTCGTCGGGCTCAAGGGCGGCGGCGAGGTGGTGGGTAGCCACGTGCTGTTCACCGTCGGCCAGGTCCCCACCTCCGCCGACATCGGGCTCGAGGCGTGCGGCATCGAGCCGACCGCCACCGGTGGCATCGAGGTGGACGGGGTCGGGCGGACCAGCTGCCGCTGGGTCTACGCCGCAGGGGACGTGCTCGGCGGGGTGATGCTGGCCTCCGTCGCGGCGATGCAGGGTCGCACGGCGATGTGGCACGCCCTGGGTGAGGCGGTGCAGCCGATCCGCTCCGACGCCATCGTCGCCACCATCTTCACCGACCCCGAGGTCGCCACCGTCGGGATGTCACCCGAGGAGGCCGTCACGGCCGGCTACCCCGTGGAGACCGCGCGGCTGGACTTCCGCTCCAACCCCCGGGCGAAGATGATCCACGGCACCGACGGCTTCGTCAAGGTCCACGCCATGGTCGGCTCCGGCACCGTTGTCGGCGGGGTCGTGGTCTCCGCCCGTGCCAGCGACCTGATCCAGCCGCTGGCCGTGGCGGTGCAGAACCGGCTGTCGGTCGCCCAGCTGGCCCAGACCATGACCGTCTACCCCTCGATGGCGGGGTCGGTGGCCGAGTGCGCCCGGATGCTGATGGTCCGGCTCGATCCCGCCCGGCGCTGAGCGACGAACAGGGGAAGAGGCACCACCGCGGGCGGGTTCCTCCTGTAGCTCCCCTGACGGCCGTCGCCCGCTGCCGTCCCTCCGTCCCCTCCCAGCTCCCGTGAGGTGCTCCCATGTACGACGTCGAGCTGTTCATCGACCCCGTCTGCCCCTTCTGCTGGCAGACCTCCAAGTGGCTGCGCCAGGTCCAGCGGCTCGAGTCCCTGGACATCGGCTGGCGGTTCATCTCGCTCAAGATGGTCAACGAGGACGTCGGCTACGACGGGCTACCGGCCAGTTACCCCGCGGTCCACGACAACGGCACCCGGCTGCTGCGCTTGCTGGCGGCTACCCGCGAGCACGCCGGCAACGACACCGTCGGCCTGCTGTACGCCGCCCTCGGTGAGCAGCTGTGGGAGCGGCAGGCGCCGGAGCCCGGGGACCTCGACGTCGTGCTGGACGTCCACGCGCAGCCGATCGATCCCCGGCCGGCCCTGGCGCGCCTCGCGCTGCCCGAGGAGCTGGCCCTCGCGATGGAGGACACGGACCACGATGCGGTGCTGCGTGCGGAGACGGAGGACGCCCGTTCCCGCGCCGGTCGGGACGTCGGCACCCCGATCGTGACCTTCGACCCGCCCGACGGTCCGGCGTTCTTCGGCCCGGTCATCTCCGACCTGCCCAGCGACGAGGACGCCGTGGCCTACTACCGGGCCATCGAGCTACTGGCGGCCTGGCCCGGCTTCGCGGAGCTGAAGCGGAGCCTGCGCACGATGCCCGACGCGCGGATGCTGGCGGGCCTGCGCGAGACCGCCTGACCTGCTCAGGCGTCCTCGATGCGGGCCAGCACCGCCCCGGGCTGGACCACCTCGCCGGCGCTGACCGGCAGGGAGGTCACCACGCCGCCGCGGTGGGCCTTTACCGCGTTCTCCATCTTCATCGCCTCGAGCACCAGCAGGGTGTCGCCCTCGGCGACAGTGGCACCCTTCTCGACGCTGACCTCGATCACGGTGCCCTGCATCGGCGCCACCAGATCCTCCGAGGAGACCGCCGCGCCTCCGGAGCCCGAGCTGCCCGTACGCCGCCGGGGTGTCGGGCCGGCCGCGCCCACCGGGCCGCCGCCCGCCGGCAGGTCACCGAACAGCCGTACCTTGAGCCGACGGCCGTCCACCTCGACGGTGAGCTCGCGCCCGGCTGCCCCGGTGCCCTCGTCCTCGTCGGCGGGGGTGGTGGTCTGGGGCTCGAGGGAGGACAGGTCCCACTCGCGTTCCACCGAGGAGGTGGCGTGCTCCCCCGCGGCGAACTGCGGGTGGGTCATCGCCAGGCGGTGGAAGGTGACCGTGGTGGGCACGTTCTCGATCACGAGCTCGTCCAGCGCCCGGGACATCCGGGCCCTGGCGCCGTCGCGGTCCGGCGCCCACACGATCAGCTTGCCGATCATGGAGTCGTAGTCGCGGGGCACCGTGTAGCCCGCCCGCACACCGGTGTCGAAGCGCACCCACGGCCCCAGCGGCACCTGGAGGTCGCCGATGGTCCCCGGCGTCGGCACGAAGTTGGCCGCCGGTTCCTCGGCGTTGATCCGCGCCTCGATGGCGTGGCCGCGCAGCTCCACGTCCTGCTGGGTGAGTCCCATGCCGTCGCCGGAGGCGATCCTCAGCTGTGCCTGGGCGAGGTCGACGCCGGTGACCAGTTCGGTGACGGGGTGCTCGACCTGGAGCCGGGTGTTCATCTCCAGGAAGTAGAAGGTCTCGCCGTCCTCGTCGAGCAGGAACTCACAGGTGCCGGCGTTGGTGTAGCCCATCTCCTTCGCGACGCGGACCGCCGCCTCGCCCATGGCCCCGCGCACCGCCTCGGTCACCCCGGGTGCGGGGGCCTCCTCGACCAGCTTCTGGTGGCGACGTTGCAGGGAGCAGTCCCGCTCGCCGAGGTAGATGGTGTGGCCGTCGAGGTCCGCGAGCACCTGGATCTCCACGTGCCGGGGGCGTTCGAGGTAGCGCTCGAGGTAGCACTCGCCGCGACCGAAGGCGGCCTGCGACTCCCGCCGCGCGGCGATGAGCGCATCACGCATCTCCTCGCGGCTGCCCACGACCTTCATCCCGCGCCCGCCGCCCCCGAACATCGCCTTGACCGCGACGGGGTAGCCGTACTCGTCCCCGAAGCGGATCGCCTCCTCGGGGTCGTCGGTGGGCTCGCGGGTCCCCGGGACCACCGGGACGCCGGCCGCATCGGCGACCGCCCGGGCGGACAGCTTGTCGCCCATCGCCGCGATCGCCTCGGGTGGTGGACCGATGAAGGTGAGGCCGGCGTCGGCGACGGCCTGCGCGAAGTCGGCGTTCTCCGAGAGGAAGCCGTAGCCCGGGTGGATCGCGTCCACCCCGGCACGGCGTGCCACGTCGATGACCTTGTCGATGGCGAGGTAGGACTCGCTGGCCGGTGCCGCTCCCAGCAGGAAGGCTTCGTCCATGGCGGCGACGTGCGGCGCGTCACGGTCGATCTCGGAGTACACCCCGACCGTTCGGACTCCGAGCTCGCGGCACGCCCGCGCGACCCGGATCGCGATCTCCCCACGGTTGGCGATGAGCACGGCACGGAACATCGATGAGCCTCCCTCACGGTGCCGCGACCGGGCACACGGACCACGCGGCAGCCTAGTGAGGGGGGCCCGGGTGGCCACCTTCACGCCGTGCGTGCCGGTGCCCATGCCACCGCGGATGCAGGGCGCGGCGTCGCGCACCGATACCATCAGTGAGGCACTACATGTTCCCCTCGCCGCTGCGGGGGCTGTTGCCGTGGCGGCTGTCGCTGCCGTCGTCGCTGTCGTCCCGGGAGATCCTGACCATGACGCACCGTGCCCGCACCCCTGCGCCCCGTTCCGTGACCCTGGCGCTCCTGCTCGGCTGTCTGGGCCTGCTCCTGGCGGCCTGCGGTGGTGGGGAGGACGAGACAGCGGAGCCCCGGGCGGCGGAGGACGGTGTGCTGCGCGTGGTGGGCCAGGACGACCTGCGCTGGGACGTGGAGGCGCTGACGGCCCCGGCCGGCGAGGTGACCTTCGAGCTGATCTGTGAGGACGCGGTCAACCACAACATCGTGATCGATGAGCTCGACGAGGAGGTCGCGGAGTGCGCCCCCGGTGAGACGGTCACGGGCAGCATCGAGCTCGACCCGGGGACCTACACCTACGTGTGCACGATCCCCGGGCACGAGGCGACGATGCGCGGCGAGCTCGTGGTGGAGTGACCCTCGGGCGGGGGCGGACGCCGCCCGGCGTGCTCGAGCGGGACGGGGGACCCTGCCTGCTGGCTCGCCCGGGCCGGGGGTGGTCGGTCCCTGGGCTCCTGCCCAGGGACCGACCACCTGCCGCCCGCTGCCCGTCGGCCCCCCGCCGGGGGTGGCTGTCTCCTGGGCTCCTGCCCAGGGATCGACCACGGGACGCTTCCCGATCAGCCCGCCTGCCGCGGGCGTGACGGGGGGCGGCCGCGGCGGGGCCTGATGAGGGCTGGTCGGCGCCCGCCGCGGGCGTGACGGGGGGGGCGGTGGGCGGCCTCCCGCGACGGCGCGTCGGCGCTTTCGCGGACCACCCGGCAGCGTGCCGGCCGGTTACCGGGGGCCGAAAGGTCCCCGCTACCCTCCACCCGTCGCGCGGCTAGGGCCGAACTGCCCCCAAGGGGCAGCGACGCCCCGCCTGCCCGCCA
>SKTN01000096.1 GCA_007117945.1 Nitriliruptoraceae bacterium
CCTCGAGGTAGGTGAGGTAGACGGTGTGGTTGACGTGGCCGTAGGGGTCGAGCTCGTGGAAACGGACGTCGACCGCGGTGGGCATCGTGGCTCCTCGTCCAACGGGCGCCTGCCCGCAGCAGCGCCGAGGCTACGCGCCGCGGTGCGACGCTCGCTCTCGCCCCTGCTCACCCGGGTCGGACGCGGCGCACGGAGCTGACGTGGACGGTGCAGGGTGGGACCCGGACCGCGCGCCTCAGCGATCTCGCCGACGCGGCCTGACCAGCAGCCCGGGGAGCCCGATGCCGATGGGGACGAGCTCGTCGTCGCCGTGCCGCTCCAGACGACGGGCGCGCTGCTCGGCGAGGGTCGGGCGGCCCCGGCGACGCCGGTAGCCGTCCCGGAGCCGGTGCACCACGACCACCGCGACCAGCTGGAGGACGATCGCCGCCAGCAGCACCAGTAGCGCGAACAGCCACCCTTCGGGCATCACCGCTCCTCCGGTCGCAGGGCGTGACAGGCTACGGCACCGGCTGCAGCGACGTTGAGGGAGTCGACCCCCGCCGCGATCGGGATGCGCACCGCGCGGTCCGCGGTGGCCAGCGCCCCGGGGGTCAGCCCGGGCCCCTCCGCGCCCAGCAGCAGCGCCAGGGGCTGCCCGCGCAGGCCCGCCACCGTGTCCAGGTCCACCGCCGCGGGGTCGGGGGTCAGGGCCAGCACCGTGAAGCCGTTGGCCCGCAGGTCCTCCAGCGCCGGCTCGATCGGACCGGTCCGGGCGAAGGGCAGGTGCAGCACGTGGCCCATGGAGACGCGGACGCTGCGGCGGTAGAGGGGATCGGCGCAGTCGGGACCGAGCAGCACCGCGTCGGTCCCGAAGGCCCGGGCGGTGCGGAACAGGGTGCCGAGGTTCTCGTGGTCGTTGAGGCCCTCGAGGACCAGCACCCGTCGCGCACCGGCCACCAACTCCCCGGGGTCCGGCAGCGCGAGGCGCTGCCCGCAGGCCAGTACCCCCTGATGGAGGCGGAAGCGCACCACCTCCTCGAGCACCCCCTGGGGCACGGCGTAGACCGGGGCCTGCTGCCGGCCCGCGCCGGCGGTCAACTCCCCGACCGCGGTGAGGCGCTCCTCCGCGACCAGCAGCGAGCGCAGGGGGTAGCGCGACGACAGCAGCTGCCGCACCGGGTTGGGGCCCTCGGCGATCAGCACGCCGTGCTGGTGCTCGTAGCGTTTGCGCAGGGCGGCGTCGGTCAGGGCCGCGTAGTCACCGAGGCGGGCATCACCGGGATCGGTGATGCGGACCACCGCGGGCTGTGGCCCGTCCCCGCCGGGCACGTCCGGTACCCGTGGCCCGGCACCGCTCACGCGCCGGCGTCGGGACCGTCGGCGCCCTCGTCCGCGTCCGGACCCTCGGCGCCCTCACCCGCGTCGTCGCCGGGCCCCTTGCCACCGTCGGTGCCGTGGCGGCGACGCCGCTCGGCGGCCTCGGCCCTGGCGGTGGCCGCCGCCTCCTCGGGTGTCGGGGCCGAGCCACCGAGGTGGGCCGGGAGCCACCAGTCCTCACCGGGACCCGAGGGGCGCTGGGGGTAACGCCGCTGGGCGCGGTCGACCAGCTCGCCGATCGCCGTCATCAGCCGCTCGTGGACCGCGAGGGGGTCCTCGTCGGGCTCGTAGGCCACGGGTGGACCGAAGTCGATGCTGACCGCGGTCCCCCGGGCAGGGGTGAAGCTGTGCCCCTTGGTGAAGATGCGGTGGCTGCCCCAGATCGCGCCGGGGATCAGGGGGACCCGGTTCTCGATGGCCATCCGCGCCGCCCCCGGCCGACCCGCCAGGGGCACGAAGGACCGGGAGATCGTGCCCTCGGGGAACATGCCGACCACGTCGCCCTCACCGAGGGCCGCCGACACCGCCCGCATCGTCGCCTCGGTGTCGCCGCCGCGCTCGACCCGGATGTGGCGCATCCGGCGCATCAGGGGCCCGGTGACCGCGTGGTCGAACACCTCGGCCTTGGCGACGAAGCGCACCCGTCGGCCCTGCTGGCGGGCCCCGACGCCCGCGAAGATGAAGTCGAGGTAGCCGACGTGGTTGGTGGCGAGCACACCCGGACCGAGCCTCGGGACGTGCTCGGCACCGGTGATCCGGATGTTCCAGCGGAAGAGTGAGAACATCGACAGGCTCGCACCGACCGCCGTGGCGTACACCGGGTTGACTGGCACGTGCCTGCTCCCATCTCGCTGAGGGGCGGACCCTAGCGTCGGACATCCGCGTCGGTCCGAAGGACCCGCGGCGGCTGCGCCCTGCACCGACGACGGTGCGAAGCCACCGTGCCCGGGGGCTACCGTGTCCGCGGTGGTACCCCCGACCGCCAGGAGGCCACGTGCCCTGGAAAGCTGACGACCTCCCCGCCCTGCACGGCTGCACCGTCCTGGTCACCGGCGCCAGCTCGGGGCTCGGGGAGGCCTCCGCCGTCGCCCTGGCGACCCGGGGCACCCACGTGGTGCTGGCGAACCGATCCACGGAACGCACCGCGGCGGTGATGGACCGGATCCACCACCGGGTGCCGGCGGCATCGATGGAGCACCTCCAGGTCGACCTCGCTGACCTGGCCAGCGTCGAGGCCGCAGCGGCCGCGCTGGCTCAGCGGCACGACCACCTCGACACGGTGATCGCCAACGCCGGGATCATGGCCCCGCCCCTGGCGCGGACGGTGGACGGCTTCGAGCTCCAGATGGGGGTCAACCACCTCGGGCACTTCGCCCTGGTCGGTCGGCTGCTGCCCCTGCTGCTCGCGGCGAGCGAGCCCCGGGTGGTGGTGGTGTCCTCCAACGCCCACCGCATGGCGCGCCTCGACATCGACGACCTCAACCTGGAACGCGCCCGCTACCAGCGCTGGATCGCCTACGGCAACTCCAAGCTCGCCAACCTCCTCCACGTCCTGGAACTGCAACGCCGCGCCGAGGTGGCAGGCTCACCCCTGATCGCCGTCGGCGCCCACCCCGGCTACGCCGACACCGCCCTACAGACCACGGGCCCGACCCTGCAGGGTGGTGTCAGCGGCGCGGTGATGGGGATCGGGTCGCGGCTGGGCAACCTGCTGTTCGCCCAGCCCGCCAGCCAGGGTGTCCTCCCCCAGCTCTACGCCGCCACGGCACCCGCACTGCCGGGTGCGTCCTACTGGGGCCCTGACGGTCCGGGCGAGGCCCGCGGCTACCCGGCACCGGCGGGCCGTTCGGCCCGGGCGAAGGACCCGGCGCTGGCCGCCGCGTTGTGGCAGGCTTCCGAGTCGTTGACCGGTGTCACCTACGAGCTCGGGACCTGACCGTGACCCCTGGCGATCTGACCCACCTCCGGCGTGCGCTCGAGCTGGCCCGTGCGGCACGCGACGCGGGCGACGACCCCTTCGGCTCCCTGCTGGTCTCCGGCGACGGCACGACGCTGCTCGAGGAGCGCAACACCGTCACCACCGACCGCGACGTCACCGCACACCCGGAGCTGAAGCTGGCCCGGTGGGCGTTCCGCAGCCTGGACCCCGACGAGCGGCGGCGCAGCACGGTCTACACCTCGGGGGAGCACTGCCCGATGTGCGCCGTGGCCCACGCCAACGCCGGACTCGGCCGCCTGGTGTTCGCCTTCTCGAGCCGCCAGCTCGCCCAGCTGACGGGCGACGGTGGCTGGCGCCTGCCCGTGCGCGACCTGTTCGACCGGCGCGGGATCGACGCCGTGGTCGAGGGCCCGGCCACGGAGCTGACCGCCGAGGCGACGCGACTGCACACCGCGGACTGATGTGGAACGGGCGCCGGCAGCGGTGCCGGACGGCGGGCGGCCCCCGCGTTGGCGCAGCCGGTCACGGCCGACACCACGACGGGCCTCACACCTCCACCGGTGTCAGCCACCCGTGACGGTCCTCGGCCTCGGCCCGCTGGACCGCGAGCAGCGCCGCGCGCAGACGCCGGGTCACGGGGCCCACGCGGCCGTCCCCGAAGGTGGACGAGCCGGCGTCGTGCACCAGTCCACCCACGCCCGCGAGCACCGCAGCGGTGCCGGCCAGCGCCGCCTCACCGGGCCAGGCCAGCACCTCGTCGAGGTGGACGGGCCGCTCCTCCACCTGCAGGCCGTCGTCCCGCGCGAGCTGCAGCACCGCGTCGCGGGTGACCCCGTGCAGGAAGGAACCGTCGAGGTCACGGGTCACCACCCGGTCCTCGGACAGCAGCAGGAAGTTCGCCGCACCCGTCTCCTGGACGTCCCCGTCGGGGGCGAACAGGACCTGGTCGACACCGTGCTCCTCGCGGGCCTGGCGCGTCACCCCCAGGGCGAGCACGTAGTTGGCACCGGCCTTGGCCTCACCGAAGGCGGGGGTGGTGCGCGGGATCCGCGTCTCCACCTTCAGCCGCA
>SKTN01000379.1 GCA_007117945.1 Nitriliruptoraceae bacterium
CAGGCCCGGTTGCCGCCCACAGCCGCCCGGCGCGTGCTGGCGGGGCTGCTGGTGCTGATCGCGGGGGTGCTGCTGTGGCCGAACTGAACGCCCCGGGCCCACCTCCGGTCCCACGGACGCTGCGCGTGCTGCCGGTGATCGCGCTGGCCGCGGCACTCGTCGGGCTGGTGGACCACCCCGTCGGCACCGCTGCGGCGCTGCTGGCCACGGGCGCGGTGGGGGGCACGACCGTGCTGCGCCTCGGGCTGCAGGCCAGGTCGTGGTCCTGGGCGGCGGACGCCCGCTACCTGCTGGCCGCGGTGGCGCTGCTGGTGGTGATCGCGGCCGGGAGCCTCCTCGGGCTGCGCGGCTGAGGAGTGCCGTGGTCGCGGTGTCGGGGTGGTGCCACGTACCCTCCGTGTGCTGAGCGTCGGTGGACCGCGAGCGCGACGCCGGCACGCCTCCCAGGAGACCCCCGCCCCGTGTCCCACACGCCCGAACCCGTGTCCCACACCCCGGACTTCTCCGGGGATGTCGCCGAGATGGCGCCCCACTACTACGGCGGGCAGGCGGTCATCGAGGGCGTGATGATGCGCGGCGCCGACCGGTGGGCCGTCGCCGTGCGCCAGCCCGACGGCGACATCTGGCTGGAGTGCCACCACACCTCGACCCTGCCCACGCGCAAGCCGTGGCTGAAGTGGCCGATGATCCGTGGCTGCTACGCGCTGTTCGACTCCCTGTCCATCGGGATGCGGGCGCTGGGCATCTCCGCCGAGCGTTCCGTGCCCGAGGACGAGGCGGAGGAGGAGCTCTCCGGTGCGGCCATGGGGGCCTCCATGGCGCTGGCGGCCCTGCTGTTCATCGGGGTGTTCATCTTCCTGCCCTCGGCGGCCACCAAGGGCCTCGACGCGCTGATCGGCAACGTGATGGGCGACGGGGTGTGGTTCCACCTCGTCGAGTCCGTGGTCCGGATCGTGATCTTCCTGGCCTACCTGTGGTCGATCTCCCTGATCTCCGACATCCGGCGGGTGTTCCAGTACCACGGCGCGGAGCACAAGACGATCGCGGCCTGGGAGCACGGCGAGGTCCTCGAGCCCGAGCACGTCGACCGCTACTCGACCCTCCACGTGCGCTGCGGGACCAACTTCCTGATCCTGGTGATGCTGCTGGCCGTGGTGATCTACACCGCCGGTGGCCTGCTCGTCCCACCGCCCGAGGGCATCGCCTGGTGGGGGGCGGTGATCTACCACGTGGTGCTGCGGATCGTGCTGCTGCCCGTGGTGGCCGGCGCCGCCTACGAGGGCCTGCGCCTCGGCGCGGCCAATGGCAGCAACCCCCTGGTGCGGGCCATCATGCAGCCGGGCCTGTGGCTGCAGTTGATCACCACCAAGCAGCCGGACCACGACCAGATCGAGGTGGCGATCCGCTCCTTCGAGGCGGTGGTGCCCGCCGAGCACCGTGAGGGCCGGGTTCCCACCACCCTCGACAGCCCCATCCTGGTGGCCCACGACAGCCTGCCCGTGGTGCTCGAGTCCGCACAGGTGACCATCGCGCCCGCTGACGACGCCGACCCGGCCCGCGACGAGGAGCAGGAACAGCCGGGCGCCGGGGTCCAGCGCGAGGAGGGCTGAGGTGTTCGAGCGCCTGGCCCAGCTCGAGGACCGCCACCGTGACCTCGAGGCGCAGCTCGCCGACCCGGAGGTGGCCGGCGACGGCGAGCGCTACACCAGCCTCGCCAAGCAGCACGCGGAGCTCAGCGAGGTCGTCGGGCTCTACCGGCGGTGGCGTGCCACCCGCGACGACCTCGAGGTGGCACGGGAGATGGCGGCCGACACCGACGCCGCCGACGCCGACTCGATGGTCGGTGAGGCCGAGGAGCTGGCCACCGAGCTCGCCGCACTGGAGGCCGAGCTGCAGCTCGCCCTGGTGCCCACCGACCCCAACGACGACCGCAACGTCATCGTGGAGATCCGCGCGGCGGCGGGTGGTGACGAGGCGGGGCTGTTCGCCGGTGAGCTCGAGGAGATGTACCTGCGCTACGCCGAGCGGCAGGGCTGGCGTGCCCGGGTGCTCGAGCGCACGCCCCAGGGCATCGGCGGCGTCAAGGACGCGATCGTGGAGATCGTGGGGCGCGGTGCCTACGCCCACCTCAAGCACGAGTCGGGTGTGCACCGGGTCCAGCGGGTCCCCGCCACCGAGTCCCAGGGACGCATCCACACCTCCACGGCCTCGGTCGCGGTGCTCGCCGCCGCCGAGGAGGTCGATATCACCATCGATCCGAGCGACCTGCGCATCGACGTGTTCCGCTCCTCGGGGCCGGGCGGGCAGAGCGTGAACACCACCGACTCCGCGGTGCGCATCACCCACCTGCCCACGGGGGTGGTGGTCTCCTGCCAGGATGAGAAGTCCCAGCACCAGAACCGGGACAAGGCCCTGCGCATCCTGCGCTCCCGGCTGCTCCAGGAGGAACAGGAGCGCTCCCAGCAGGCCCGCGCCGACGCCCGCAAGGGCCAGATCGGTACGGGTGACCGCTCGGAGAAGGTCCGCACCTACAACGTGCCGCAGTCGCGGATCACCGACCACCGCATCGGGCGCAGCGTCCACGACGTGGAGGGGGTGCTCGCGGGCCAGCTCGACGAGCTGGTCGCGGCGCTCAGGCGCGCCGAGCAGGAGGCACGCCTCGCCGACCTCGAGGAGGACGCCGCGACGTCACCCGGCGCGCGGGGCTGACGGTGGACATCGAGGTGACCCACCCCGCCGTGGTGGCCGAGGTCACCACCCGCCTCGCGGCCGCCGGCATCGGCCCGGCCCGGGCGGAGGCGCGGTGGCTGGTCCAGCACGTCGTCGCCGAGGGCAGCGCGGCATCGCCGCAGCCGGGGTGGACCGACCGGCTGGAGGCGCTGGTGCGGCGTCGGCAGGCCCACGAGCCGCTCCAGCTGCTGCTGGGCAGCTGGCCCTTCCGTGGCGTGGAGCTGCTCCTCGAACCGGGGGTGTTCCTGCCCCGCCCGGAGACCGAGGTCGTGGCGGGGCTGGCCGTCGAGTACGCGGCCGCGGCGGGGACCGGTGCGGTGGTCGCGGAGCCCTGCACGGGCTCGGGCGCCATCGCCGCGAGCCTGCTGGCGGAGGTCCCCGGGGTCACGGTGCACGCCACCGACATCGACCCGCGGGCCGTGGACCTGGCACGGCGCAACCTCGGCCGTGTGGACGGTGCGAACCGGTTCGCGGTCCACCACGGCGACCTCCTCGATCCCCTGCCCCACGGGCTGCGAGGGCACCTGGACCTGCTGGTCGCCAACCCTCCCTACCTGCCCGCCGCCGACGCCGACCACCTCGACGCCGAGGTGGCGGGCCACGACCCCGCCGCGGCGTTGTTCGGGGGCGAGGTGGGCCACGAGGTCGTCGACCGGCTGCTGGTGCTCGCGATGACCTGGCTGCGGCCCGCCGGGGTGGTGGTGCTGGAGCTCGACACCCGGCTGGCGGCGGCGGCCCTGACCACGGCGGCGGGGGTCGGGTTCGCCACGGCGGAGCTGGTCCGCGACCTCGCCGGCCGCCAGCGTGCCCTGGTGGCACGGGTGCCGGCGACCGCCGAGGCCGTAGGCTGCACCCGTGACGCGGGGACCGTCCACCACCGCGCAGGGGCCGGTTCGTGAGCGAGGTGCTCGACACCACGGGTGAGGACCGGGAGGCCGCCGTCGCCCGGGCGGCGGAACTCCTCCAGGCGGGCGAGCTGCTCATCCTGCCCACCGACACCGTCTACGGCGTCGCTGCCGACGCCTTCGCTACCGAGGCCACGGCCGCGCTGCTGCGGGCCAAGGAGCGGGACCGCGACGTGCCCCTGCCCGTGCTGGTGCGCACCCCCAAGCAGCTCCCGGGCATCGTCGCCGCCGTGCCGGAGGCGGGGGAGCGGCTGATCGCGGCCTTCTGGCCCGGACCGCTGACCCTGGTCCTCCACGCCAAGGGCGGGCTGCAGTGGGACCTCGGCCACAGCGACGGGGTGGTCAGCGTCCGTATGCCCCTCGACGAGGTCACCCTCGAGGTGATCCGTGCGGTCGGCCCCCTCGCGGTGACCGCGGCCAACGCCCCGGGGGAGGAGGCGCCGATCACGGCCGAGGACGCCCGGGAACAGCTCGGTGCACGGGTCGCTGCGGTGCTCGACGACGGGCCGCGGCCGGAGGACCAGCGCTCCACGATCGTGGACCTGACCCGGGCGCAACCCCTGGTCCTGCGCGAGGGTGCGATCCCCACCGCACTGGTGCTCGACGTCGCCGCAGGGCATCTCGACCCGGTGGACGCGGCCGCGGTGCTGGCGGGTGAGACCCTCGACGGGGAGGACGCGCCGACGGGCTCCGGCGGCGCGGCGCAGGACGAACCACCCTCCGGGGAGGC
>SKTN01000007.1 GCA_007117945.1 Nitriliruptoraceae bacterium
CGCTCGAGCGCCAGCCCGTCGAGCTCCACCCCACGGGCGCCGGCCCAGCCGGTCACGGTGTGCAGGTCGGCGGTCAGAGACAGGGACCGGACGACCACGCGCTGGTCCGCGAGTTCCACCTCGCCGTCCAGCTGGGGAAGGTCGGCTCCGCTCAGCCCGGCGGGCAGGAGGAAGCTGAGCACCGAACGCCCTGCCGAGGTGCGTGCGACGAGCTCCTCAGGGGTCCCCAGGGCGACGAGCTGGCCTCCGGCGACCACCGCGACCCGATCGGCGAGGCGGTAGGCCTCCTCCATGTAGTGGGTGGTCAGCACCACGGTCTTGCCGACCTCGCACAGCCCGGCGACGACGTCCCAGGCCTGGCGGCGTGCGGAGGGGTCGAACCCGGTGGTGGGCTCGTCGAGGTAGAGCAGCTCCGGGTCGCCGATCAGGCCGAGCGCGAGGTCCACCCGCCGGCGCTGGCCCCCGGACAGGGTCTTGGTGCGCGCATCGGCCTTGCCCGTGAGTCCGACCAGCTCGATCACCTCGTCCACCGCGCGGGGTGCCGGGTAGAACCCGGCGTACAGCGAGACCAGTTCCCGCACGGTGAACCGCTCGTCCATCCCGGCTTCCTGCAGCACGATGCCGATGCGTTCCCGGTAGGCGCGCCCGCCGGTCTCCGGATCGAAGCCCAGGACCTCGACGTGCCCGCTGGTACGGGTGCGGTGCCCCTCCAGGATCTCCACCGTCGAGGTCTTGCCGGCACCGTTCGGCCCGACGATCGCGACGACCTCGCCCTCCTCGATGGTCAGGCTCAAGCCTCTGACCGCGTGGTTGTCCCCGTACCGCTTGTGCAGTTCCTCCACCACCACGATGCTCACGCCAGCCACTCCTGCTCCAGGCGTGCCGGTGCGGCGCTCCGATCGACGAGCCCGTGGGCTCGACGGGGAGCCTGCCCGCGCCGTCACGCGGCATGGTTCCTCCCAGCCGAGACTGGACGAGGTCCCTGCACGGCTCAAGGGAACAAGGTCCCGATGGGCCGGTCAGCGGGCCCGTCGGGCAGCCAGGTGTCGCCACAGGCCGCCGAGGTGGAGCAACGCGACGCCGGCGGAGATCGTGGGCAGCAGCCAGGATGCGACGGGCGCGGGGAAGGGAACGACGACCTCGTACACGCTCGCCAGTGCCCACCACAGCGTCATGCCGCCGGCGGCCAGCAGGACCAGGACGGGGGGCACCCCACGGGCCCGCACCACCGCGATGGTCAGGGCCCCGCCGAGCACGAGCAGCCCGCCGAAGAACACCGTGGTGGCGAACAGTGCCCACTCCAGTGGCGCGTACATCCCCTCGAGCCGGTCTGCCCAGGGGAAGTACACGGGCAGCAGGAAGTGCACCACGCCGTTGAGCATCGAGGTCGCCCCGGCCAGGGTCAACAGGGTCGCGCCCTCGCGCGGCGGAGCCGCAGCGGCTGCCACCGCCTGATCGTGGCGCACGTCCTCGCCCACCCCTGCCTGACCCCCCAGGTTCGCTGCAGCCACATCACCCACGACCGCGGACCACCGCACGGCGCACGATGGACACTACACCTCGGGCGGCGACGGACGGTGCTGCACTCGCCGATCCGGTCCCGCCGACACGGCGCAGCGCTCAGGGCAGGAACATGCCGAGGGCGTCCAGGGGTGGGATCTGGTTGGCGCAGATGGTGTTGGGCTCGCGGTCGGGGTCGTCGAGGAAGGCGGTGATGATGGTGCTGCCGCAGCCGGCGACCAGGGCGTCGAGGCCTTCGAGGGGTCCGTGGGCGAGGCTGCGTGCTGCGACGAGGTGGCTGTTGGTGAGCTGGTCGTGGAGTTGCTGGCCGAGCACGGGTGGGGTGACGTGGTCGACCTCGCCGGTGACCAGCAGGGTGGGGATCTCCGTGGCGAGCTCCAGCTGTGCGGGGTCGAAGGTCGGTTCCACATCCCACAGCTCGCACAGCTCGGTGGTGTGCCGCCCGCCGATGCCGGCCTGGTCGAACCACCGCTCCTCGAGCAACGGCGAGGTCAGGCCGGCCGCTGCCACCTCGGCGTCGTAGCTCGCGCCCTCCCCGGAGCAGACCATGGACGTGTACATACCCCGGGGGATGTCGTCCAGTCCCTCCTCGATCGTTGCCACGAGGCCGGCCAGGGGCTCGAGGTCGCCCTCCTGTGCGGCGGCCAGCATCCCGACGAGGGCGAAGGCGCCGTCGGCGGCGTAGAAGGCGGCGAAGACCGAGCCGAGGAACACCTCGCCGGTGAAGATGCGGGTGATGGGCTCCCCACCCATCAGGGGCTCGGCGGTGACCTCCTCGGGCCGGTCCGTGAGCCGGTCGGTGACCTCGGCGATGACCTCGTGGATGTCGCCGAGCTGCTCGGCACACTGCTCGTCCTGGCCGCACCCCTCGTTGAGCCGGTCGAGGGCCGACTCGAAGCCGCCGGCCATGGTCTCCAGGTAGTTCTGCGTCGGGTCGACAGGGGAGCTGAGCACCAGTGCGGCGAAGCCGTCGGGTGCCAGCGCCGCGGCGTGCAGTGCCAGGTGGGAGCCGTAGGAGCCACCGCGCAGCACGACCTGGTCGTGGCCCAGTGCCCGGCGCACCAGATCGACGTCGCGGGCGTTGTGCACGTGATCGAAGGCCTCGAGGTCGACACCGCGGTCCACCAGTTCCTCACGGCAGGACAGCAGCCGATCACGCTCCTCGTCGGGGTCGGAGGGCTCGGTGAGGTCCTGGTCGTCGAAGGCGTCGCAGCTGAGCTCGGGGTCACTGGAGCCGACGCCGCGCTGGTCGAGCAGGATCACCTCACGGCCCTCGAGGGCGTAGGCCTGTTGGATCATCGGCTCGCTCAGTGCGTTCTCGACCACCACCTCACCCGGACCGCCGCCCAGGACCAGGACGGGCTCGTCGCTGGCGTCCTCATCGAGCAGGGTTGCCACGGCCAGGGTGATGGTCTCCCCGTCGGGGTCGTCGTGGTGCAGGGGCACGGTCACCGTGCCGCAACGCACCTCGTCCTCCTCGAGTTCCACCAGTTCGATCCCGAAGCAGTCGGGGTCCTCGGCGAAGGCGTCCACCACAGCCGCGTCGGGATCGTCGCCGCAGGCGGCCACCAGCGCGACGATCGCCAGCAGCCCTACCAGCGGCCGGAGCAGGCGTCGGGCGGGACCCTGCGCCGGTGCGCTCCGCCGCTGGTGCGTGTCCCGGCCACGGGTGCGGACGTCGCGGAGGATCGGTCGCATGCTGCTCCTTACCGGGATGGTCATCGGCATCACGGGATCGGTTCGGCCTGCCAGACCTCGCGCCAGCTCAGGGTGCCGCCGGAGAGCACCGCGGCGGAGTAGAGGCGGCCGGCCAGCCCCACCGCCAGGACCGCCGCGATGATGGTGGCGGCGAGGCCGGTGGCCAGCTGCCAGGCCGGCAGGATGCCCAGCGCCAGGCGGGGCGGGATGGTGAAGGGGGCGCTCGGTGGCAGGAGCGAGAGCACCATCGCTGCCGTCCCCGAGGGTTGGGGGATCACCAGGAACAGCACGGCGAAGTAGCTGCCCATCAGCAGGACCAGCAGCGGCGCCAGGACTGTCTGCGCCTCCTCGGTGGAGCTGGCCATGGCACCCGCGACGAGGTAGATGGCGCCGTAGAACAGGAAGCCGACCAGCACCATCACCAGCGACACCACGACCAGCAGCGGCGTGGCCGCCGGCAGGTCGATGGCCCCGACCACGGCGTTGGCGGCCAGGGCCACCGCCACGATCAGCGCCATCTGGACCGTCGCCAGCGCGGCCGTAGCGGCCAGCTTGCCGGACAGCAGCTGCCAGGGCCTGAGGCTCCCGAGCAGCACCTCGACGACCCGGCTGCCCTTCTCCTCCACCGCGCTGTTGAGCAGGGTCGTGCCGTTGAACTGCACGGCCATCGCCAGCAGCGCGGTCAGTCCGAGGGCGAGCCACATGTCGGTCTGGGTCAGCCCCTCGCCACCGCCGCTGTCGTTGACCGGCACGGGTTCGACCTCGCCGAGGATGTCCAGCACCTCGAAGGTGTCGATCCCCGCGGCGGCGAAGCCGTCACGGAAGGTGGCTTCGGCCACGGCCGCATCCACGCTGGCCTTGAGCACCGGGGCGATCCCGGCGTTGGGGCTGAGCAGTTCCGGGCCGGCGACCAGGGCGGCATCGGCGTCGCCGGCCTCCACCACACCGACCGCCGCCTGACGGTCGGGTGCGATGTGGAAGCGCAGGTCGATGTCGTTGGCGGCCGCGTTGGTCTCGAGGGGGACCTCGAGGTCGTCGGTCTCCCCGGCGACCAGGGCGACATCGTGCCGGGTGGGCCCATCCGGACCGATCAGGGTCGGGATGACGACCGCGGCTGCCACCGCGACCACCAGCAG
>SKTN01000366.1 GCA_007117945.1 Nitriliruptoraceae bacterium
CCGGGTCGCGCTCGGACAGGACCTTGAGGCGCTTGCCGTTGACGACCAGGTCGTCCCCGTCCACCTCGACGGTGCCGTCGAAGCGGCCGTGCACGCTGTCGTACTTCAGCAGCATGGCCAGCGCGGTGGTGTCGGTCAGGTCGTTGACCGCCAGGATCTCGAGGTCGATCTCGTTCTGCAACGCGGCGCGGAGCATGTTCCGGCCGATGCGGCCGAAGCCGTTGATGGCGACGCTCACGGACATGGTTGGTTGCTCCCGTTCGATGGGCTGATGTCGTCCTGTGGGACGGCCCCCGGGGACCGGCTCGGTCCTCGGGCGTGGAGGTGTGTGCGGGCTCCTGCCCACACCGGTCCTCGCGACGGGCGGCACGGTGTTGCGTGGTTGCGTGTGCAGCGCCGTGCGTCCCGCGCTCACCAGCGACCCTACCACCGGGCCCTCGGCCGGGTCACGGGTCCTTCGGTTCCCCTTCGACGGTGGCCGGGGCGCGGGAGCACCCCCCGGCGCAGCTCCGGACACCGGACCAGCGGCCGGCTCAGCCGCCGTCGTCGGTCGCCGAGCCGTCCGCATCGCGCCCGAGGGCCTCGAGCCGGGCGAGGCGCCGGTGGATCGCCGACTTGCCCACGGGTGGGTCAAGCAGGCTGCCCAGTTCCGCCAGGCTGGCCTCCGGGTTGGCGAGGCGGACCAGGGCGACCTCACGCAGAGGGTCATCGAGGCCGTCCCAGCCGTGCCGCTCGATGGCACGCTCGACGCCGCGGACCTGTGCGGCACTGGCCTCGATGGTGCGACGCAGGTTGGCCCGGTCGGCGTTGGCCAGGCGGTTCGCCTCCCCGCGCAGCTCCCGGCGCAGGCGCCGCTCCTCCACCTCGAGGTAGGCCTGGGTCGCACCCAGGCTCGCCAGCAGGGCGGCGATGCGCGCCCCGGACTTGACCACCACCCTCGGACGTCCCGAGGTGGAGACCGTGCCCGCCGCACCGACCACCTCGCCGAGCAGCGCCGCCAGACCCTCGGCCACCTCCGGCTCGGCCACACCGATCTCCAGATGCGCTGCACGCCCCGGTCGTGACAGGGACCCCCCGCCGAGCACCGCGCCCCGCAGCAGCGCGGGCCCCTCCCCCGCGTCGGGCGCGACCCCGAGGCTGCGGAGCAGGCGGCCGTGGCCGTCGAGGATGCCGAGGTCGGTGGCGATGGTGGCGCTGGCTGCGCCCAGCACCATCGCGTAGCGGGGGGCGTGCTGCACGCCGGAGCGGGCACGCACCTGCAGCTCCGGACGCACGCCGTAGGCCGCCACCAGCAGGCCGTAGGTGCGGCGCGCCACGGCGCCGGAGCTCGTGACCACCGACAGCACCGGAGCCCCACCGCCGCCGGAGAGCGTCAGCTGCCCCGCGGTCCGGGCCAAGCCCACCAGTTCAGCGCGCAGTTCGGCGGCCGGCCCCAGGGGCAGCCGGGACAGCTCCTGGCGCACGACCTCGGTGAAGGAGGCGGACTGCACGGCTCACCCGTCGAGCACGGCGACCAGCGCACGGGCCAGGGCCGCGGGGTCGTGACCGTCGTGGTCGTCCAGCAGGTCCGCGGTGTGCACGCGGACGGGGTCGCCCGAGAACCGCTCGTGGTCGACGCGCAGGGGTGCACCCTCCCCGCGGGGTGGGGGGCCCTCGTGGGCCACCACCACGTCGATCCGTACGCCGGGGACGTGGGTGTGGAGCGCCTCGAGATGGGCCGCGAGATCCATGCCCTCGGTCTCCCCGGGCTGCTGGCGGAGGTTGGCGACGAGCGCCACGGTGGCCTGCGTCGCGGCCACCGCCCGGGCAAGGCCGGGCACCAGCAGGTTGGGCAGCAGGCTGGTGTACAACGATCCGGGTCCGAGCACCACCAGGTCGGCGGTGGCGACGGCCTCTGCGGCCGCGGGGGTGACGGGTGGACCGGGGGGATCGAGCCACACCCGCTCCAGCCGCGCGGTCGCCGCGATCGCCGCCTGGCCGTGGACGTCACCGCTGGGCGTGTGGGCCTCCAGGGTCACCGACGCCTGGGTGCAGGGCAGGACCCGACCCGCGACGCCGAGGTGGCGCCCGAGCTCGTCGAGGGCGGCGACCAGATCCCCCTCGTGCTGGTCCTGGAGCGCCACCAGCATGAGGTTGCCGAGGCTGTGGCCACGCAGCTCCCCGCGGTCGAAGCGGTAGCCCACCAGCTCCGCCAGCCGGTGGCGCTGCGCCAGGGTGGTCAGGGCCATGCGCAGATCGCCGGGTGCGGGTACCCCCAGGTCGCGCCGGAGCCGTCCCGAGGAGCCACCGTCATCGGCGACGGAGACCACCGCGACCACCTCGTCGGCGATCGCACGCAGGCCCGCGAGGCTGCGGGCCACACCGTGGCCCCCGCCGATCGCCACGGCGCGGCGCAGCAGCGGTCGGGGCCGGCTCACTCCGCACCGAGGTCGCGGTGCTTCACCTCGACCGGCAGGCCGAAGGTCGCCTCGAGGTAGCTGCCGAACTCGTTGGCCAGGGCCACGGAGCGGTGCTTGCCGCCGGTACAGCCGATGGCGATCGTGAGGTAGCGCTTGCCCTCGGTGACGTACCCGGGCACCACCACGTCGAGGAGGCGCTCGGTGGCCTCCACGAAGGGTGCGGTGGCGGGTTGGCCGAAGACGTAGGAACGCACCTTCGCGTCCATACCCGAGTAGCCGCGCAGTTCCTCCACCCAGTGCGGGTTCGGCAGGAAGCGCACGTCGAGGAGCAGGTCGGCCTCCCGCGGGGAACCCCGTTTGAACCCGAAGGACACCACGTCGATGCGCAGGGTGGCCGAGGAGGGGTCGTCGACGAGGTCCAGTACCCGCTCGCGCAGCTCGTGCACGTTGAGGTCGGTGGTGTCGATGATCAGGTCGGACAGCCCCCGCAGCTCGCTGAGCTGCTCGCGTTCGGCGCGGATGCCCTCGACCACCCCGGCTTCGATGGCGGCCGGGTGCCGGCGCCGGGTCTCCTCGAACCGGCGGATCAGGGCCTCCTCCTCCGCGTCGAGGAACAGGACCTTGACGTCGGCCTCACTGCGGCGCAGGTCCCGGATCGTGTCCACGAGGGTGGAGAAGAACTCCCGTCCACGGACGTCGGCCACCAGGGCCAGCTTGGACACCGAGGAACCCGGTGCGAAGGCCAGCTCCGTCACCCGGTCGATCAGCGTCGGCGGCAGGTTGTCGATCACGAACCAGCCGAGGTCCTCGACCACGTTGGAGGCGGTGGAACGTCCGGCCCCCGACAGGCCGGTGATGATCAGGATGTGGGGCCGCTTGGCCTCCACGTCGCTGACCTGCTCCCCCAGCCGGGTCGGCGGCGGGTCGGCGTCGGGCGTGGCTGTGCTCACGTCGGCTCCTCGTTCCCACCCGGGGTCCTGCCACCCTGCAGGTGCTGGTGGACGGTGCGGGCGAGCGTACGTGACAGCCCCGGCACACCCGCGAGTTCCTCCTCGCTGCACCGTGCCATCGCCTCCACGGAACCGAAGCGTTCGAGCAGCGCCGCCCGGCGCGTCGGGCCGATCCCGGGGATCTCCTCGAGCACCGAGGTGGTGACGCTCCGGCGCCGGCGGCTGCGCTGGTAGGTGACGGCGAAGCGGTGGGCCTCGTCACGCAGCCGCTGGACCAGGTAGAGGGCCTCGCTGCCCCGCGGCAGCCGGACGGGTGCTCCTCCGGCGGGCAGGTGGAGCTCCTCGAACCGCTTGGCCAGGGCCACGGCGGCGACGTCCTCCACCCCGGTCTGTGCGACCCCTTCCAGGGCGGCGGCGAGCTGACCGGGCCCCCCGTCGATCAGCAGCAGGTTCGGGGGGTAGGCGAAGCGCGCACGCCCCTCGTCCCGCTCGCTCAGCGGCATCGCCTGCTCCTCCACCAGCCGCGCGAAGCGCCGGCGGAGCACCTCCCGCATCGCCCCGTAGTCGTCGTTGGTGTCCACCGACAGCTTGAAGCGGCGGTACTCGCTCTTGCGGGGCAGCCCGTCCTCGAACACCACCATCGAGCCCACCACCTCGGTGCCGCCGAGGTGGGAGATGTCGTAGCACTCGATGCGCAGGGGTGCCTCGTCGAGCTCGAGCGCGGCCTGCAGCTCACCCAGGGCGCGGGTACGGGCGTCGAAGTCGTTGGCGCGCTGCAGGCGGGTGCGCTGGAAGGACTCCCGGGCGTTGTCGGCCACGGTGGCCAGCAGGTCCCGCTTGTCACCCCGCTGGGGGACATGGAACCGGACCCGGTCCACAGGCCGGCCCCGTGCGGGCGGGCGGTGCACCCGACGCTGGTCGGCGAGCAGGATCGACAGGGCCTCGGCGTCGTCGGGCAGCTCCTGCACCAGCACCTGCGGCGGGATCTCCTCGGGGCGCTCGGCGTAGAGCTGCAGGAGGAAGGAGGTCAGCAGCGCGGCGGTGGTCAGGGGCTCCACCTTGTCGACGCTCCAACCCTTGCGCCCCACCAGGCGGCCACGGCGGACGAAGAAGGCCTGGACGGAGGCTTCGAGCTCGTCCTCGTGGACCGCGATCGCATCCAGGTCCTCGGCTGAGTCGGTGACGACCTGCTGCTTCTCCATGGCACGGCGGGCCGCCAGCAACTGGTCACGGCGCCGGGCGGCGGCCTCGAAGTGCAGCTGCTCGGCGGCGGCGTGCATCTGGTCCTCGAGCGCCGCGAGCACCGGCGTCGTCTCGCCGTCGAGGAAGCGTGCGAAGCCCTCGACGAGCTCGCGGTGCTCCTCGAGGCTGACCTCACCGGTGCAGGGCGCCGCGCACCGGTCGATGTGGTGCAGCAGGCAGGGTCGGCCGGTGCGTTCGGCCCGGTCGTACACCCCCTGGGAACAGGTCCGCACGGGGAACACCCTGAGCAGCAGGTCCAGGGTCTCGCGGATCGCGTAGGCGTGGGCGTAGGGCCCGAAGCGCCGGTCTCCCGCGGCGACCTTGCCCCGGGCCACCCGGGCGCGGGGCACCTCCTGGGAGGTGGTGAGCACCAGGTGGGGGTAGGACTTGTCGTCCCGGTAGCGCACGTTGTAGCGGGGACGGTGACGCTGGATCAGGGTGTACTCGAGGTGCAGCGCCTCCACCTCGGTATCGACCACGATCCACTCGATCGAGGCCGCGGCCTCCAGCATGGCCACGGTGCGCGCCGCGAGGCCGGCGGGCGACTGGAAGTAGGAGGCGACCCGCGACCGCAGGGACCTGGCCTTGCCGACGTAGACCACCCGGCCGTCGGCCGCACGGAACAGGTAACAGCCCGGGCTGTCGGGCACGCTGCCCGGCTCGGGACGGAAGCTGCTTGCGGGGTTCTCCACCACCTCGAGGGTAGTGCTCCCCGCCGGGTGCACGGGCTCCTAGCATCGCGGCGTCGAGGAGGGAGCCCATGCGCGTCCAGCTGGCCCAGGCAGGCGTCCGTGACGTGTGCGGTCCGGTGGAGGAGGCCGAGCGCATCTGCGAGTTGGTCTTCGAGGTCACCGGCAACGAGCCCCTTGCCCGCATCGCGGGTGCCGGAGCCACGGCGGTGTGGTTGGCCGTCATCGTGCTGGCGGCACTCGCGGCGACATGGGTGACCCGCCGTGTCGTGGAGCGCTACACCGTGGGGCTGGAGGAACGCACCATCCAACGGCTGGAGCGCGACCACGAGCGCGGAGCCATCACCGACACCCAGCGCTTCCGCACCCGCCGCCTCCAGCGACTGCAGGCGGCCTCGGGTGTGGTCCGGGGGGTGATCGGCGTGGTCATCTGGCTGATGGCGCTGTTCCTCGTGCTCGACCTGTTCGGCGTCCCGCTGCAGCCCCTGCTGGCCGGCGCGGGCGTGGTCAGCGTCGTGATCGGCTTCGGGGCGCAGCAGCTGGTCCGCGACGTGCTCGCCGGGATCGCGATGCTCATCGAGGACCAGTACGGCGTCGGGGACTGGATCGAGGTGGACGGGGTCTTCGGGGAGGTCGAGCGGGTCGGGCTGCGCTCCACCGCCTACCGCGACGTGGACGGGATCCTCCACCACGTCCTCAACGGCTACATGCAGCGCGTCGGCAACCTGTCCCAGCGCTGGGCGCGGGCCACCCTCGACGTGCCCGTGGCCCTCGACGCCGACCTGCCCACGGCCAAGTCCCTGGTGCACGATGTCGCCACGGCGCTCGCGCAGGATCCGGTCTACGGCCAGGACGTGATCGGCCCACCGGAGGTGTGGGGGGTCCAGGACTTCGGCCCCGAGGGGGTCCGCATCCGCGTGGTCATCCCGACCAAGCCCCTGCGCAACTGGGACCTGGCCCGCCAACTGCGTGAGCGGTTGAAGCTGGCCTTCGACGACGCCGGGATCCGGATGCCGGGTCAGCTCGTCGACCTCGCCGGCCAGGGTGCCGGCTACCCCGTCCTGACCAGCCGGTTGGACCCGACCACCGAGGCCGCCCAGCACCGCCGACACGCCGATCCCTCCGTGGTGTGGTCCGAGGGGCGTGCGGCTGGCATGGCCGGGGGTGACGAGGACCCGTCGCAGGTCCCGGTCAGCGACGAGGCCACCGACGACGCGCCCGACGACCCCGCCGACGGCAGTGCGGATCCCACGGACCCCTCGCGCCTGCGAGGGCCCCGGCCCGGCACCGAGCCCCTGCCGAAGGACGGCGGGGGCGACGACGTGCACGAGGAGCCGAAGGACGCCACGATGGAACTGCGGCTGCGCCAGGGCCCGCGGCCCCGGCCCGACTGACCCGACCGCGACGGCGTGCGCGGGCCGCCCCGGGCGCAACGCCCCGTGCACCGGCCCGCTCCCCCGTCAGGCGCCCGCGGGGGTGACCAGCTCCCGGAGGAACTTGCCCGTGTAGCTGTCCGCGGCGCCCGCAACCTCCTCAGGCGTCCCGGCGGCCACGACCCGTCCCCCGCCACTGCCGCCCTCGGGCCCCAGATCGAGGACGTGGTCCGCGGTCTTGATGACGTCGAGGTTGTGCTCGATCACGATCACGGTGTTGCCCTTGTCCACCAACCGGTGCAGGACGTCCAGCAGGCGACGGATGTCCTCGAAGTGCAGGCCCGTGGTGGGCTCATCGAGGATGTAGACCGTCTGGCCCGTGGCGCGCTTCTTCAGCTCCGAGGCGAGCTTGACCCGCTGGGCTTCACCCCCCGACAGGGTCGTGGCCGGCTGGCCGAGGCGCACGTAGCCGAGCCCGACGTCGTAGAGGGTCTGGAGGTGGCCGGCGATCGCGGGCTGGTTGGAGAAGAAGTCCAGCGCCTCCTCCACGGGCATGTCCAACACCTCGGCGATCGTGCGGCCCTTGTAGTGCACCTCGAGGGTCTCACGGTCGTAGCGCCGCCCCTTGCACACCTCGCAGGGCACGAAGACGTCGGGCAGGAAGTGCATCTCGATGCGCAGGGTCCCGTCGCCACGGCAGGCCTCGCACCGCCCGCCCTTGACGTTGAAGGAGAAGCGGCCCGGTTGGTAGCCGCGGACCTTGGCCTCCGGGGTGGCGGCGAACAGCTTGCGCACGTGGTCGAACAGCCCGGTGTAGGTCGCGGGGTTGGAGCGCGGCGTGCGACCGATGGGTGACTGGTCCACCACCACGGCCTTGTCCACGGCATCGAGGCCTGTGATGTGGTCGTGGGCACCGGGACGGTCCCGGGAGCCGTAGACGTGGCGCATCAGGGCCTTGGAGAGGATCTCGTTGACCAGGGAGGACTTCCCGGAGCCCGACACCCCGGTCACGCAGGTGAAGGTGCCGAGCGGGAAGGCCGCGTCCACCCCGACGAGGTTGTTGGCCCGGGCCCCCTGCACCTCGACGCTGGTCAGGGACCCCGGGCGGCGCGTGGTGGGCACCGGGATGGCGCGCTCACCGGCCAGGTAGGCGCCGGTCACCGAGCGGCGGGTGAGCCGCTTGAGCTGCTCGACGGAGCCCGAGTGGACGATCTCCCCGCCGTGTTCCCCCGCACCCGGTCCGATGTCCACGACGTGATCGGCGGCATCGATGGTGGCCTCGTCGTGCTCCACCACGATCAGGGTGTTGCCGAGGTCGCGCAGGCGCAGCAGGGTCTCGATCAGCCGCTCGTTGTCGCGCTGGTGCAGCCCGATCGAAGGCTCGTCGAGCACGTAGAGCACCCCGACCAGGCCCGCCCCGATCTGGGTGGCCAGGCGGATGCGCTGGGCCTCCCCACCGGACAACGTGCCCGCGGCGCGGTCGAGGGTGAGGTAGTCCAGGCCGACGTCGAGGAGGAAGCGCAGCCGGGCACGGATCTCCTTGAGGACCCGGGCACCGATCAACTGCTCGCGTTCGGTCAGCGCGAGGTTCTGCACGAAGGTGTCGGCCTCGGCGATGGACAGGGCCGTCAGCTGCGCGATGGAGCGGCCACCGATGGTGACGGCCAGCACGATGGGCTTCAGCCGGCGGCCCGCGCAGGCGGGGCAGGGCTCCTCGCGCATGTACTGCTCGATCTGCGCGCGGACGTGATCCGACTCGGTCTCGCCGTGCCGGCGGCGCAGGGACGCCAGCACCCCCTCGACCCGGGCCCGGTAGCTGCGGCGGCGGCCGTAGCGGTTGGTGTAGGACACCTGCACCCGCTCGCCCGTGCCCTGGAGGACCCCTCGACGCACCTCCTCGGGCAGCGCACGCCAGGGTGTGGTCGGATCCGCCCCCAGGTGGGTCACCGTGGCCCGGAGCAGCTGGCGGTAGTAGCTGGACTGGGCACCGGTCCCCCAGGGCAGGATCACCCCCTCCTCCACGGACAGGTCCTGGTCGCCGAGCACCAGCTCCTCGTCCACCATCAGCTGGGTGCCGAGCCCGGAGCAGGTCTCGCAGGCGCCGTAGGGGGAGTTGAAGGAGAAGCTGCGTGGCGCGAGCTGGTCGTAGCTCAGGCCGCAGGTGGTGCAGGCGAGGTGCTCGGAGAAGGTGAGCTCCTCCGGGCGCGGCTCCGGCTCCCCCGCCTCGCGTGCGGCCTCGATAGCCTCGCGGGTGGGCAGCACCTCGATCATGGCGACGCCGTCGGCGAGCTGCAGCGCGGTCTCGATGGAGTCGGACAGCCGTCGGCGCAGGTCCTCCTTCTGCACCAGCCGGTCGACCACCACCTCGATGGTGTGCTTGACGTTCTTCTCCAGCTTGCCAACCTCGTCGATCGGCAGCACCGTGCCGTCGACCCGGACCCGCGCGTAGCCGTCGGTGGACAGCTGCTGGAACAGCGCCGCGTGCTCGCCCTTGCGGCCTCTGACCACGGGGGCCAGGACCTGGAAGCGGGTGCCGAAGGGCAGCTCGTGCACCTGATCGACGATCTGCTCGGCGGTCTGGCGGGCGATCGGCTGGCCGCAGTTCGGGCAGTGGGGCTGGCCGATACGGGCGTACAGCAGGCGCAGGTAGTCGTAGATCTCCGTGATGGTGCCCACGGTGGACCGCGGGTTGCGGGAGGTGGACTTCTGGTCGATGGAGATCGCCGGGGAGAGCCCGTCGATGAAGTCCACGTCGGGCTTGTCCATCTGCCCCAGGAACTGGCGTGCGTAGGCCGACAGCGACTCCACGTAGCGTCGCTGGCCCTCGGCGTAGATCGTGTCGAAGGCCAGGCTGGACTTGCCCGACCCCGACAGCCCGGTGAAGACGATCAGGGCGTCGCGGGGGAGCTCGAGGTCGACGTCCTTGAGGTTGTGCTCCCGGGCGCCGCGCACGGTGATGTGGTCCCGCTGGGCGGCGCGGGACGGGGAGGAGCGGGAGGCGGCCACGGGCGGATCCGGACGGCGGTGAGGGGTGCGGCACGGTCGGCGCGGTGGGCCCGGACGGTGCCAGGCACGGGCACGAACCTGCGGTACGAGACTACCGACACACCGTGACCGCCCCGCCGAGCGGATGGGTCCGCACCCGCCGTTGCCACGCCTCGGTGCGTAAGCTGCCCGCTCCAGGCACCCCGCACCATCGTGCTCCGGCCCTGTCGTGGCAGCCCTGCTGGCGCCCGACCCGACACCGGAACCGACGCCGAACCCGACCCCGAAACCGCCCCCGACGAGGAAGCGAGAGCCACGTGCGCATCGCCGTCTACAGCACCAAGCCCTACGACCGGAAGGCCCTTGAGGAGGCCAACGAGCGCCACGGTCACGAGCTGACCTTCCTCGAGGCGCGGCTACAGGCCAACACCGCCGCCCTGGCCGACGGCCACGACGCCGTGTGCGCCTTCGTCAACGACCAGGTCGGCACCGACGTGGTGCACCAGCTCGCCGATCAGGGCGTGGAGCTGCTCACCCTGCGCTCCGCCGGCTTCAACCACGTCGACATCGACACCGCCACCGAGCGGGGGATCACCGTGGTCCGCGTGCCGGCCTACTCCCCCTACGCCGTCGCGGAGCACACCGTTGGGCTGATGATCGCGGTCAACCGGCGCCTGCACCGCGCCTACAACCGCGTGCGGGATGGCAACTTCGCCCTGGAGGGCCTGCTCGGGTTCGACCTGCGCAGCAAGCGGGTTGGCATCATCGGGACGGGCAAGATCGGCCAGATCACCGCGCGCATCCTGCGCGGCTTCGGCTGCTCCCTGCGCGCCTACGACCCCTACCCCAACGACGAGGTCCGCGACTACGGCGTGCGTTACGTCGACCTCGACACCCTGTTCGCCGAGTGCGACGTGATCACCCTGCACTGCCCGCTGACCCCCGACACCCACCACATCATCGATGAGGAGGCCCTGTCGAAGATGCGGGACGGCGTGATGATCGTGAACACCTCCCGGGGTCCCCTGGTGGACACCGTGGCGGTGATCGAGGGTCTCAAGAGCGGAAAGATCGGCAACCTCGCCCTCGACGTGTACGAGGAGGAGGGCGACCTGTTCTTCGAGGACCTCTCCGACCGGGTCATCACCGACGACGTGTTCTCCCGGCTGCTGACCTTCCCCAACGTGCTGATCACCGCGCACCAGGCCTTCTTCACCCAGGAGGCCCTGTCCAACATCGCGGAGACCACCCTGAACAACGCCACGGCGTACGGCCGGGGCGACCGCACGGGCAACGAGCTCACCCCGGAGAACATCCGGCCGAACCACGGCTCGCAGCCCGAGGGCGAGGAGCCGGCCGAGCACGAGCACCAGGGCTGAGCCCGCCATGTCCGACCACCAGGACGAGGTGCCCGCGGCCGTGACCCCGTCGAGCGACTACACCGGCCACGTCACGCCCGGCGGCGACCCACAGGAGCGCACCGACGGGCCGCTGACCGTGCGCAAGCTGTCGGTCAGCGCCATGGACAACAACGTCTACCTCGTCGGCTGCCGCAGGACCGGGGCCGCGCTCCTGGTGGACGTCGCCGACGACGCCCCCCGACTGCTGGCGGCCAGCGCCGACCGCGACGTCATCGCGGCGGTGCAGACCCACGGGCACTGGGACCACGTCCGGGCCTGGGAGGGGGTCCGCGCCGCGGGCATCGAGATGTGGGGCCACGCGCACGATGCCCCGCTGTTCCCCGGTGCCGTGGATCGCGAACTCTCCCACGGCGAGCGCATCGCCGTGGGCGACATCGAGGTGGAGGTCCTGCACGTGCCGGGACACACGCCGGGCTCCCTGCTCTACCTGGTCCGTGGCGACGAGCGGTGGCACCTGTTCTCCGGCGACACCCTGTTCCCGGGCGGACACGGCCGCACGGAGACGCGTGAGGACCACGAGCGCATCATGGACGGGCTGGAGGCTGAGGTGTTCGACCGACTGCCCGACGACACCTGGGTCTACCCGGGCCACGGGGACGACACCACCCTCGGAACGGAGCGGCCCCACCTCGCCGAGTGGCGGGCCCGGGGCTGGTGAAGGGTCCCGGCCACCGCCCGCGTGTTGCCCGCGCAGCAGAGCCGGTAGGGGACCTGCTGCGGTGCGCGAGCAACGGATCGTGACGGTCGTCGGCGGGGCCGCTGGGACGCGGGTGCGCTGCGCTCAGAAGGGCAGGAAGGGCGGTGCGCTGGCCACACCGATGGCCGCCAGCACGCCGACCAACGCGAGCAGGAGCCCGCGGCGCGCGCCGGCATGAGCGTCCACCGCCATCTGGGTGCGCTTGGCCCGCCCGATGAGCACGTGTCCAACGGCCAGGGCCGCCACGGCCAGCGCCGGGTGGAGGTAGGCGATCTCCGGTCGGAAGTTCCAGGCCTCGCGCAGCACGTAGAGCACGATGCCCAGGGTGACGACGAGGTCCACGAGCACCATCGCCGCCACGTACAGGCCCGGGCGGAACTCCGAGGCGTCCTTGACGTTGCGGGAGGCGATCAGCGCGGCGGCCAACACCACGATGGAGGTGGCGTAGGCCAGCCACTCGTGGGCGGTCGACAGCACGTCGGTCACGGTGGGCACCCTCCTCCAGACGGTACGGGCATCGCACCCGGCGCAGCCGGTGCGACTGTCCCAGCCTAGCGGCGTCCACCGCCCTCCCCGGTCACCGCACCAGCGCCCGTCGTAGGGTCCAGGCACCGATCGCCAGCAGCCCCGCCGCGAAGGCCGTCAGGGCACCGAGCTGCGGCAGGATGTCGGCCACACCTCCGTCACGGCGCACCAGTTCGGCCATGGCCTCGTTCGCCCACGCGTGGGGGGTGATCCGGGCCACCCGGGCGACGGCCTCCGGGTAGAGCTCGATCGGCACCATGGAACCGCCGAGGGCGGCCGCCCCCAGCCCGATGCCGACCCCGGCCCCCGAGGCCTGGCTGTCGTTGCTGAAGACCGACCCGATGATCATCGCCGCCGCTGCGGCGGCCACGCAGAACAGCCCGATCACCAGGGTCGTCGCCACGGGATCACCCCAGTTCACCCCGAAGACCAGGCCGGAGACCACGATGATGTAGAGCGCCTGGAACAGCGCCACGGCCAGGCGCCCACCCGCCGTACCGAGCAGCACGGTCGACACCGGGGTCGGGGTGGACAGCATCCGGGTCGCGACGCCGTACTGGCGGGTCTGGATCAGGGCGCCGGAGCCCGCCAGGGAGGTCAGGAAGGTGAACAGGAACAGCTGGCTCGAGGCGCCGAGGTCGAACTGCCCGAGCCCGGCGAACTCCTCGGCGAGCTCGTCCACCCCAAGGGTGGTGGCTGCCACCTCGACGCTGCCAGCCTCCGACTGCACCTCGACGGCGGCCTCGCGCAGCTGCGCGACGGGGATGGCCTCCCCGCCTGCGGCCGCGCGGCCGGTGGCGAGGAGCTGGGCCGCCGCACCAGGCTGCTCCTGCTCCGCGAGCACGGCGGTCACCAGCGACCGCACCGACACCGAGGTGGCGTCCGCCCGGCCGAGGAAGCGCACCTCGATCGGCTCCACCTCGGCCAGGGCGTTGCCGTAGCCGTCGGGGAGCACCAACCCCGCCGCCAGCAGCCCACGGTCCACCTCGTCGACGAGCGTGTCGCTGTCGGCCACCTCGACGACCGCGATGCCGTCGAGGTCGTCGAGCCGGTCGGACACCGTGGCGGCCGCGGTGTCGCCGTCGGGTGCGACCACGCCGATGCGGGTGGAGAAGTCCCCGCCGAACTGCGCCCCGATGAAGATGATCAGCAGCAGGGGGAAGAGGAAGATGAAGAACAGGTTCGAGCGGTCGCGCAGCAGGCGGGTGAGCTCGATCCGGATGATGGCGAGGACCTTCACCACGAGGACCTCCTGCGCTGGAGCACGACCGCGGGGATCGCGGCCACCGCCCCGAAGGCGACGATGGCCGCGGCGGCCGGTAGCACCGCGCTCCACCGGTCGGTCGTCGACAGGGTGTCCATCCCGCGGATGAACCAGCCGTGGGGCGACAGCCGGGTGGCGATCTGCATGATCAGGTTGTCACCGGGGATGGGGAAGAACACCCCTCCCGACAGGCCCAGCACGATCGCCACGATGGACTGGTAGTTGCCGGCCTGTTCCGAGGTGCGGGCGAACATGCCCACCAGCGCCATCACCCCCATCGCGGCCAGCACCAGCGCCACGACCAGGATCGCCACCCCGGGGGCCGGGCCCCAGGAGGCGCCCAGCAGGGTGGTGGAGGCCAGCGTCAGTGCCGTCATGCTGGCCAGGCCGAGGAGGAAGGCACCGAGCAGCTTGCCGAGCTGGATCGCGCCGGGACTGATGGGTGCGGCCTGCAGCCGTTGCAGCGTGCCGAGCTGGCGTTCCTCGAGCTGGCCGGTGATGCCGAACTGCACCACGAAGAACACGAAGAAGGAGGCCATCCCGGCGGCGAGGTAGCTGACCGCGTCGAGGGGGGCACCGTTACCGGTGGTCTCCTCCGCGAGGGCGATGAGCGTCCCGGCTGCTGCGGCTGCGGCGCCGATGGCACCGGCCAGGGCCGGGTCGGGTGGGCCGCCGGTCAGGGCGACCTCGGTGGTGATCGCGAGGCCGACCTGCTCGATGCGGCTGGCGTAGGCCTCGGCGACCCCACGGGCGACCTCCCCGGAGAGCGTCGCGCCGGCGGTGACCAGCACCTCGATGCGGGCGTCCTCCCCCGCGGCGACGGCCTCGGAGAAGCCCTCGGGCAGGATCCAGACGGCGTCGGCGGTGCCGTCGGCGACCCGTGCCCGCGCGTCGGCCTCGTCGTCGAGGTCGACCCGCGTGAGGATCCCGTCCTCGGCCAGCGCGGGGAGCACGCCGTCGACGAAACCAGCGGCGACCTCGCCACCGTCGAGGTCGACCACCCCGGCGGTGAGCTCCAACTCGCCGGTGTCGGGGAAGATGGAGGAGAACAGGAAGGTCAGGCCGATCGGCACCACGAGGGCGAACAGCCAGACGCTGCGGTCGCGGGCCCGCAGGCGCGCGTCCTTGGCGAGGATCAGGGTGGCGGCTCTGAGCATCTCAGTCCCTCAAGGCCCGGCCGGTGAGGTGCAGGAACACGTCCTCGAGGTC
>SKTN01000274.1 GCA_007117945.1 Nitriliruptoraceae bacterium
CACGACGCGACGCTCGCTCACGACGCGACGCCGGCGAGGTGGAGGCAGGTCCGGGCCAGGTCGGCGGCCACGGTCACCTCGTCCATCATCGTGTCGGTCACGGCGCAGGACAGGCCGAGCGAGCGGACCTCCGAGGCCTGCTCGGCGTCCCGCTCATCGAGCACCCAGCCGTCGAGCCACTCCCGGTAGTGCGACGCGACGCCCCGCGCGGACACCTCGGCGCCAACCGCCGGCAGGAGCCGGTGTGCCATGCCCCTGACCACCTCGCCACCGACGATGGGTGAGACCCCCACGACGGGGGCGGGGGTGGTGGCCAGGGCCTCCCGGATCCCGGGTACCTCCAGGATGGTGCCGATGGAGACCACCGGGTTGGAGGGGGCGACGAGCACGACATCGGCGTCGACGATCGCCTCGACCACGCCCGGTGCCGGTCGGGCCGTGGCTGCGCCCTGCAGTCGGACACCACGGACCTCGGGACGGCCACGCTCGCGGACCCAGTACTCCTGGAAGTGCAGGTCCCGCCCGTCGGCGGTGGTGATGCGGGTCTCCACGGGGTCGTCGGTCGCCGGCAGCAGCCGCAGGTCCAGACCGAAGGCGCGCGTCACCTCGGCGGTGACGGTGGACAGGCTGGCGCCCTGCGACAGGCGCAGGGAACGGTGCAGGTGGGTCGCGAGGTCGCGGTCGCCGAGGGTGAACCACGGCTCGTGGCCGAAACGCTCCAGCTCCCCGGCGACCACGTGGCTCTCCTGGGCCCGCCCCCACTGCTGTTCGGGGTGGACCACACCGGCCAGCCAGTAGGTGATGGAGTCGAGGTCGGGGCAGATCCGCAGCCCGAGCCGTGTGAGGTCGTCGCCGACGTTGACGATCGCGACGATCTCCTCGGCCGGCACCACCTGGGTGAGGCCGCGGAGGAAGCGGGCGGCACCCACCCCACCCGCCAGCACCGTGTACATCCTGTCCGCTCCCTCGCTGTGGTCTGTCCGTCGCTCTGCGGTGTCGGCTGCGTGGCCCTGCGGTGTCCGGTGTGTTGCTGCGCCGTGGTGGGTCCGTCGCTCTGCGGTGTCGGGTCCGTTGCTCTGCCGCGTGGGGTCCGCAGCCTGGTGCGCACGGCCGTTGTGGTCGCGTCTGCGCGTGTCCAGGGTCTGCGTGCGCTTCCCGGGGTGGGGCCCGGCGTGCGAGCCCAGGTTGTAGCCCGGCGTGCGGGCCCGGGGTGCGCATGTGGACCGGCGCGTCAGGCCGGTGGCACCGGGTCTCGGGCACCGTGTCCGCCGGGCGTGCAGCGTAGGGCCTGCGTCGGGGTCGCTACCGTGCCGCGCGGCAGCGACGTTGAGGAGCACGGGTGACCGACACCGCCCCCGAGGTGCTGGAGCGCCTGCGGCCCCGCGCACTGCACCGGGCCGAGGAGGGGCGCACCCTCACGCGCGACGAGGCGGCGGCACTGCTCACCGCCCGGGACGGCGACCTGGAACGCCTCCTCGCGGTCGCCGGCCGGGTCCGCGACGCCGCCCCGTGGTACGCCGACGGTGGCTGGGGGCGGGCCCCCGACGGGCGCCGACGGGTGACCTACTCCCGCAAGGTCTTCGTCCCCCTGACCCACCTGTGCCGCGACGCCTGCGGGTACTGCACCTTCGCGTGGCCGCCGAAGCAGGACCTGCCCGCCTACATGGCGCCCGAGCAGGTCCTCGAGGTGGCCCGGGAGGGACAGGCCGCCGGCTGCACCGAGGTGCTGTTCACCCTCGGCGACACGCCCGAGGCGCGCTACCCGGCCGCGAAGGAGTGGCTGGCGGCCCGCGGGTACGAGACCACCCTCGAGTACCTGCGCGCGGTGTCGATCCAGGTGATCGAGGAGACGGGGGTACTGCCCCACCTCAACCCGGGTGTGATGGGTTGGGCCGACCTGGCCACGCTCAAGCAGGTCTCCGCGTCCATGGGGATCATGCTCGAGACCACCTCCGAGCGACTGCTCGCCAGGGGTGAGGCCCACTTCCAGGCCCCCGACAAGGAGCCGGCCCGGCGGCTGCGGACCCTCGAGGATGCCGGCCGGCTGTCGGTGCCCTTCACCTCGGGGCTGCTGATCGGGATCGGGGAGACCCTCGGTGAGCGGATCGACACGCTCCACGCCCTACGCGACGTCCATCGCCGTTACGGGCACCTCCAGGAGGTGATCGTCCAGAACTTCCGGGCCAAGCCCGACACCGCGATGCGCGATCATCCGGAGCCCACCTTCGAGGACCTGCTCGCGACCATCGCCACGGCCCGGATCGTGCTGGGTCCCACGGTCCACCTGCAGGCCCCGCCCAACCTCTCGCCGGGCACCTTCCCCCAGTTGCTGCGCGCCGGGATCGACGACTGGGGCGGGGTGTCGCCCCTGACGCCCGATCACGTCAACCCCGAGGCCCCCTGGCCGCACCTCGACGAGCTGGCGCGTCGCTCCGCGGAGGAGGGGTTCGTCCTCGCCCAGCGGCTACCCGTCTACCCCGAGCACGCCACGATGCCCGACCCGTGGCTCGCGGGCCGCATGCGCGGGCCCGTCGCCACGCTGATGGACGAGCACGGGCTGGCCCGTGCGGGTGTGGTCGCAGAGGGACAGCCCTGGCAGGACCCGGAGGTGATCTCCGGGAGGGTGACGGCGCAGATGGCCGCGGTGATGGACGGCGAGGAGGACGGCAGCGCGGCTGGGGCGACCTCAGGGCCATCCGGGACCGCAGGTGGGCCCAATGGCTCGCCCTCCGAGCGCGGCGATGGCGGGTCCGCGGCCGACGGCCGCAACGCCCGCTCCGCAGCCGCCGGGGATGACCTCCACCGGGCGGTGTTCGGCGACCTCCACGTCATCGCCGACGGTGTGCTGGCCGCGAACGCTCCCCGCGCCGAGGGGCCGGCCCGCAGCGCGATCCGCCGGGACGTGGCCGCCGCCCTGGCCAAGGCCCAGGCCGGCACCGTGCTCGACGATGCGCAGGCGCTGCTGCTGTTCGACACCACCGGTGTGGAACTCGACGCGCTGGCCGCTGCCGCCGACGAGGTCCGCGCCGACCGGGTCGGGGACACGGTCACCTACGTCGTCAACCGCAACATCAACTTCACCAACGTCTGTTACACCGGCTGCCGGTTCTGCGCCTTCGCCCAGCGTCGGGACGACCCGGACGCCTACACCCTCTCGCTGACCCAGCTGGCTGACCGGGCCGAGGAGGCCTGGAACATCGGGGCCACCGAGGTGTGCATGCAGGGGGGCATCCACCCGGACCTGCCGGGTGACTACTACTTCGAGGTGCTCGACGCGGTACGCGAGCGGGTCCCGCAGCTGCACGTGCACGCCTTCTCACCCATGGAGGTGGTCAACGGCGCGACGCGGATGGGCATCTCGATCCGCGAGTGGCTCGAGGAGGCCAGGCGGCGCGGGCTCAGCTCGATCCCGGGCACGGCCGCGGAGATCCTCGACGACGACGTCCGCTGGGTGCTGACCAAGGGCAAACTCCCCACCGCCCAGTGGATCGAGGTCGTCACCACCGCCCACGAGGTGGGGCTGCGCTCCTCCTCGACGATGATGTACGGCCACGTGGACGAGCCCCGGCACTGGGTCGCCCACCTGAAGCTGCTGCGGGAGCTCCAGGAGCGCACGGGCGGGTTCACGGAGTTCGTGCCCCTGCCCTTCGTGCACCAGCTCGCCCCCATCTACCTCGCCGGGGTCGCCCGGCCGGGTTCCACCTGGGAGGACGACCGCCGGGTGCATGCCGTGGCGCGGCTGCTGCTGCAGGGCGCGATCGACCACGTCCAGCTGTCCTGGGTCAAGGTCGGCCTCGAGCGCGGGGTCGATCTCCTGCGCGGCGGGTGCGACGACCTCGGCGGCACGCTGATGGAGGAGACGATCTCCCGGATGGCAGGGAGCAACCACGGCGTGCGCAAGAGCATCGAGGAGCTCGAGGCTGCCGCGCGCCAGGCCGGTCGCCCGGTGCGCCAGCGCACGACCCTCTACGGGCGTGTTCCGGAGCCAGATCCGGCGGGGTGAGGGCTGCGTCGTCCCGCCGTGTGCCGGTGCGGTGCGCGGTGTGCGCGGTGGTTGCACGGAGCAGAGGTCGAGATCGGGTCGTGGGCTGCAGCGCGTGCAGGCGGCTGATCCGGCCCCTCGCAGCGCCCTGCGGTGGGCTCGCGACCACCGTGCCGTTGACCCGGGAAACCGTGATCTGCGGGGGCTCACGCCGTGATCTGCGGTGATCGGCTGCCCCTGCCGGGCGGTGCCCGCGCCTGCTCGACGGTGTCCAGGATGCGCCCGGGTTACGCCACATCTCGACAGAAACCTATACACCTGGCTTGACAGAACCTGTACAGCACGCCACGATTGCATCCTCAACGACACCGCACCTTCCCGGAGGAACCGTGGCCGCCGCTGCTCTCTCGATGGCTCCCAGCCAGATCAGCACCGCTCGTAGCTTCACCGACCTCACGAGCGAGGAACTCCTCGTCGCCGTCGGGGGTGCGGACCAGGCGGCCTTCGCCGTGCTGTACGACCGCGTGTCCCCCCAGGTGCTCGGGGTCGCGCTCCGGGTGCTCCGCGACCGGGCGCTGGCCGAGGAGGTCACCCAGGAGGTGCTCGTCGAGGTGTGGCGCAAGGCGGACCGTTTCGACCCGGACCGTGGTACCGCGTCGGGCTGGATCACCACCCTGGCGCACCGCCGGGCCGTGGACCGCGTCCGCAGCGAGCAGGCGTCCCGGGACCGCGACGACCGGGTCTCCCGTCGCGACGAGGTCCGGGCCTTCGACTCGGTGGCGGACGAGGTGCAGGTCAACCTCGACCACTGGCAGGTGCGGCGCGCCCTGGCGACCCTGACCGAGCGGCAGCGCGAGGCCATCGAGCTGGCCTACTTCGGCGGTCACACCTACCGCGACGTCGCCCGGGTGCTGGGCATCCCCGAGGGCACCGCGAAGTCGCGGCTGCGGGACGGCCTCCTGCGGCTGCGTGAGGCCCTGGAGGGCCTGGTGTGAGCTGATCCCCGGGCCTGCTGGACTGCGCGCCCCGACCCGAGCCCGCGCCACCTGGCGCGGGCTTCGTCGTGCATCGGGCGGCCACCTGGCGCGGGCTCGCCCCTGCGCGCTGCCCCACCCGCTCCCCGCCCCGTGGCATACCAGCCGTCGTGGCCGTCGGGGTCGTCAGCCACAACCCGTTGTGGTCCCGGGCTTGACCGACCGCCCAGACTCGTGCAGGATGCCAGCCGTGTAGTTACACCGCTGTCGGCAGGTAGGAGTGGCAGGTGGGAGCCATCACCGAGCTGTCCACGAAGCTCGCGTTCGACGCGGACGATCGTGTCTGGATGCTCGAGGCCAAGTGCCTCGACGCCGACCCTGAGGCCTTCTTCCCGGAGAAGGGCGGATCGACCCGCGAAGCCAAGCGCATCTGCGCCACCTGCCCTGTGCGTGGGGAGTGCCTCGACCACGCCCTGGCCAACGACGAGCGCTTCGGCATCTGGGGCGGCCTCTCGGAGCGAGAACGCCGGCGCGCCAAGCGACTCACCGCCTGATCCGGCGGGGTGCGACCGGCACCGCGGCCCACCTGAGGGTGGCCCGCCGGTCACCGTCGTGCGGCCACCGCGCCGGTCGGGCCCCGGCGACCGGCTGATAGCCTGCGCCGTCGCGCGCTCCCGGTCACGACCGGCGTGCGGACGGTGAGCTCAGGGTCCGACGAGGGCGCAGCACGCGGGCCTCCGAGGGCCCACGGCTGTGGCCTGCCTGCGCGCGGTGCGTCCGTGGATGCGGACCGCCACGCAGTTCCGAGGAGGAAGCGGACACCTTGTCGGCCACCCCCACCGCCGCACCTGCGCGCGTGCTCGTCGTGCTCGTCGCGCACGACGGCCTGCCGTGGCTGGGCCGCACCCTGGATGCCCTCGCGGCGCAGTCCCACCCCGACCTCGATGTGGTCGCCGTGGACAACGCCAGCTCCGACGGCTCCCGCGAACTGCTGCTCGACCGCCTCGGTGAGGAGCGGGTGCTGGTGGCGGACCGGGACCTCGGTTTCGGTGGTGCGGTGTCGATGGCCCTGGACGCCCGGCCCGCCGCGAACGCCCCCTACGTGCTCCTGGTGCACGACGATCTCGAGCTGGCACCGGACGCCGTCGCCGAGCTGGTCGCCGCCATGGAGTCCGATCCCCGGCTGGCGGCCGTGGGCCCCAAGCTGCGCGCCTGGGGTGCCTCGACGGAGCTCCAGGCCGTCGGCTCGACCATCGACATCACGGGCCGGATGGACACCGGGGTGGACGCCGGTGAGCTCGACCAGGGGCAGCGCGACCAGGAGCGGCGGGCGCTGTTCGTCTCCACCGCCGGCATGCTCCTCAGGCGCGCCGTGCTCGACGACCTCGGGGGTCTCGACCGGCGCTTCCACGTCTTCCGTGACGACCTCGACCTGTGCTGGCGTGCCTGGCTCGCAGGCCACGACATCGAGGTGGTACCGAGCGCCACGGGTGAGCACGCCGGCGCCGCAGCCAACTACCTGCGCCTGGGTCAGACGCGCTTCATCGGCCCGCGCTACTTCGCCGAGCGCAACACCCTGGCCGCCCTGCTGAAGAACTACGGCGCCGCCCGGCTCCTGCTCGTCGTCCCGCTCTACATCCTGGTGGGCCTGGCCAAGGTGGTCGGCTTCCTGCTCACGCGTCGCTTCTCCGACGCGTGGCAGACCGTGCGGGCGTGGCTGTGGAACCTCACCCACCTGCTCGAGACCCGCCGGTACCGCCGTGCCGTGCAGGCGCAGCGGGTCCGCTCCGATGCGGAGTTGGCGGAGCTGTTCGGGCGGCTCGGTCCCCGGCTGCGTGCCTACGCCGAGGCGATGGCGACCTGGGTCGCCGGTGGTGATGCCGATCCTGCCCCCGAGCCCTCCCATCATGCCCCGCCGGAGCCGGAAGCACGGTCGGCGACAGCGCGGGTCGTGGCCCTGGCCCGCCGGCGTCCGGTGCTGCTCACCGGTGGCTTCCTCACGTTGCTGGTGGCCGCCGGGACCTGGCCCCTGCTGCTGCCGGGGGAGCTGCGTGGCGGGCAGTTGGCACCCTGGCCCGACAGCGCGGCGGCCTTCCTCTCCGATCACCTCGCCAGCTGGCACGAGGCTGCGGCCTTCGGCACCGCGCTGCCCCCCGCACCGAGCCAGGCGCTCCTCGGGCTCCTGCAGTTCGTGCTGGGCAACTCGGCCTACCTCGCCTCCCGCGCCATGCTGCTGCTGCCCTTCGTCGTCGCCTGGCTGCTGGCGCTGCGGGCCGCCCAGATCTACAGCGACCGGCGCCCTCCGCGCGTGGTCGCCGCCACGGCCTACGTCCTGTCGCCGCCGGCCCTGGCCGCCCTGGCCACGGGCCGGGTGTCGGCGTTGGTGGTCTTCGCGGTGCTCCCCGGCCTCGTGGCGGGCCTGATCACCGCCACCCGCAGCAGCGTCGGGTCCGCGCGCGCCTGGCGGGCGGTGGCGGGTTTCGCGCTCCTCGGCGCCGTCGCCGGTGCCTTCGAGCCGGCGATGCTGCTCGTCCTGCCCGTCACGGGTGCGGCCGTCGCGCTGGTGGCGATCGGGCGCGCCGGTGACCTCGCGACACGCACCGCGCTGGGGGCGCGCCTCGGGGTCGCGAGCGCGGCACCCCTGCTGCTCACCTTGCCGTGGTCCTGGAGGCTGCTCGCCGACGACGGACCGCTGTTCGGGGTCGCCCCGGTCGTCGAGCACGCCGGTGATCCCCTGTGGGCCTGGTTGCTGCTGTCGCCGGCGCTGTCCGGCTTCCCCGGGGTGCTCGCCGGCGCGGGCTTCCTGCTCGCAGGGCTGCTGGGGCTCGCGCTGGGATGGCGCCGCAACGAGGGCCTGGTCACGGTGCTGTGGGCAGCGGCGCTGCTCGGCGCCACGGCTGCATGGTGGGTGGATCGCACCGAGTCGGCGGTGTGGGCTGGTACGCCGCTGTTCGTGACCGTGGCCGCCTTCGCCGGGGCCTTCGCCCTTGCCTTCGCCACGGGAGCGCGCCGGCTGTCCCGCCACGCCTTCGGCTGGCGGCAGGTGGCGGCGCTCACGACGGTGCTGGGTGTCACGGTCAGCATCGCCGGCGTGGCCTGGGCGCTGGTCCGCGAGCCCTTCGATGCCTACGCCGTCGGGGAGCCGACCCTGCCCTCCTTCGTGATCGCCGAGGCCGTGGCCGAGGGCCCCTTCCGGGTGCTCGTCCTGGCCGAGGAGGAGGGGCAGGTGCCCTTCGAGGTGGTGGACGGGCGTGGTGCCACCATGGCCGCCTACGGCCTGCGGCAGCCTCCTGCGGTCGATGGCGACGTCGAGGAGGCGGTCGTCGACCTCCTCGAGGCGCGCGACCCCGGTGCCGCTGACCAGTTGGGACGGTGGGGGATCCGGTACCTGATCGTGCCCGACGGTGCCCAGGACCCCGCGCTGACCGCCGCGCTGCTGGGCCAGGACAGCCTCGAGCCCCGCCCCGTGGCCTCCGGTGAGCTCCACGCGGTCACCAGTTGGCTGCCGCGCGCGGCAGCCGTCACCCCCTCGACGCTGTCCGTGCTGGAGGACCGTGGCGCCCTGCCGCCCGACGCCGAGGTGGAGGCCCTCGAGGCGCTGGGCAACGGCCGGGCATCGGGGGTCCTCGGGCAGGATGGTGCCGTCCTCCTCGCCGAGGTGGCGGACGACGAGTGGGAGCTGTCGTCGGATGGCGAACGGGTCGAGTCGGCGAGCGGCTCGCCCGTCACCTTCCCCGAGGTCCCCGCGGGTCAACTCGAGCTCCAGCACACCGGCGAGGCTGCCCGGCAGCTCGGCCTCACCGTGCAGCTCGTGCTGGTGCTCCTCATCCTGTCACTGGCCCTTCGGCCTCCCGGCATGACCCGGCGTCCGCCACGGCCCGCAACCCCCACCCGGGACGGGCAGGAGGAGCGCTCGTGAACGCCCCCCGTGCTGCGCTGCCCCTCGCGCTGCTGTCCGTGGTGCTGGTGTACGTGTTCCTGGTGGACGCGCTCGCCGGGCCCGCGGAGCGGCCCGAACCCGCCATCCCGACCGCCGCGACGATCGACCCCCGCGGCGGTGCGGTCCTGTGCACCGTGGGTGCCGGGGGCGCCGGCGAGGCGGCTGTCGAGCTGCCGGAGCTCGACGCGGAGCCCGATGAGGACGCGGACGAGGACCCGGATGCGGATCCTGACGCCGATGCGGACGAGGACCCCGATGCGGATCCTGACGCCGATGCGGACGAGGACCCGGACGCGGACGAGGACCCCGATGCGGATCCCGACGCCGATCCCGACGCCGACGGGTCCGGGTCCCTGGACCCCGTAGCCACGCTCATCGCCGCACGCCCGTCCGCGTCGGGCAGCGCCCCCGCGCAGCTCGAACGGGTGGACCTGGTCGAGGGTGAGCGCTCCAGCACACAGCTGCCCGCGGTCTTCCCCTCGAGCGACGGGCGCACCGACGCCGTCGCCGCGGAGGAGCCCGCCGCCAGCTGGCTGCGGTGGCGGGACGGCGTGGTCGCGGTCACGCGTGAGTGGCGGATCGAGGAGGTCGCCGACCTGCCTGATGCCACGGTCTCGGGCCCCTGCACCACGACCTCCGCCGACACCCACGTGGTACCGGGTATGTCGACGGTGGGGGGCGATGAGGCACGCCTGCGGCTGGCCAACCCCCACGCCAGCCCGGCCAGCGCGGCGATCAGCTTCGCGACCCCGGGTGACCCCCAGGCACCACTGGTGCTGCAGAACCTCTCCGTGCCACCGGGGTCGGTCCGGGAAGTCGTGGTCAACGACGCCCTGCCCGAGCGCGCCGACCTCGCCGCCCTGGTGGAGGTGACCTCCGGGCGCCTCGGCGTGGAAGGGCTGCAGGTGTCCCGCTCGGCGATCGGTGACGTCGACGGGGTCTCGCTGTTGGAGGCCACCACCGCCGCCGCCGAGGACTGGACGGTGCCCTGGATCGTGGAGGATGACCGCAGTGCGGGCTGGCTGTGGGTGGTCAACCGCGGTGAGCGCAGCGCCACGGTGGAGCTGACCCTGCACACCGACGATGGTGGTGAGCTCCCCGCCGGCCTGACCGACGTCGAGGTGCCGGCGGGCGAGCTGCGCCGGGTCGACCTCACGGGCACCCTGCCCGACGAGGTCGACGAGGTGGCGGTGACCGCGCGCTCCAACGGGGTGCCGATCGTGGTCTCGGGTGCGGTCCGGCGGACCGCTGACGAGCCGGAGAGGACCGGCATCTCGGTCCAGCTCGGCACGGCGCCCGACGACCGGTGGGTGGTCTCGGGGACCGCGGGTGAGGACCGGCGGGAACGCCTGCGCCTGATCAACCCGGAGAGCGTCGCCGCGGAGGTGGACATCACCCTCTTCGATGGTGTGCGAGCCACCTCGCCGGAGGAACTCCAGGGCCTGGAGGTGCCGCCGGGCGCGACCCGCACCGTGGGGCTGGAGGAGCTCTTCGCACCCACGGCACGCTGGTCCGTGTTCGTGACCACCAGTGCCGGTGAGGTGATCGTCGGCCGGGTCGGGTCCGACCGCGGGGACGGGCCGCTCCACCTCGTCGCCGGCGCCGGTGTGCCCGGCGCGAGCTGGGCGGTGACGGGCAGCGGCCTGCTGCCCGTGGCGCGGCCCGGGCTCGTGACCCAGCTCGGAACCGAGGGACCGCGGGCACCGGGTGGCGTGCGCTCGGGGCTGCTCGGTGACGCCGGTGAGCCCGAGCCCGACGGATCCGACGCGCCCGATCCGGACGGATCCGACGGCGACGATGCGCCGGACGGCTTCGACGGGTCCGACGAACCGGACGGCTCCGACGGCGCCGGCCAGGGCGCACCGCCGTCCGGCGGGTGATCGTCGGATGCGGGCGTGGGGCATCGCCGCGCTAGCCCCAGCCGAGCTCCTCGAGCCCGTCGTCGTCGATGCCGAGGTGGTGGGCGAGCTCGTGCACCACCACCTCCCGCACCAGGCTGAGCAGTTCGAGGCGGGTCCGTGACCGGGCCTCGAGGGGCCGTCGGTAGAGCACCAGCCGGTCGTGGCCGCCGGGCAGCGGTGGCTGGCGGTGGGCGGCCACCTGGTAGCTGGCGAGGACCACGGACGCCGCACCCGGGCCTGGGGGGTCGGGCGGCGGCGGGACGTCGGCGATCTGCACCTCGACCGCCTGCAGGTGGTCGAGCAGTGGCGCCGGCAGGCCGCGCAGCGCGTCACCGACCAGCCGGTCGAAGCGTGCCGGTGGAGTGGGGCGGTAGCCGTCCACCGGGCGGCGCCGGGGGTCGGGTGGCCGGTGCCGGCGGCGGGCGTGACGTTCGTCCATCGGACGAGGCTACCGGCGGAGGGTGGCCTTCCGGCGCCGGACGCACGGCGAGGGCGAGGACGGCCGGGGGCCCAGGGGCGGTACGGCCGCGGCTGACCTCGACCGGTAGATCACAACATCGTCTTACGTACGGCGCAGTTACCCAAGACCCCGGCCCGCAGCGCATCGCGGGCGGTGCTTGCCGAACCACACCGTTGTGGTTTAGCGTGCGCGGCGTGGACGACGTCGTGGGCACCTCCGCGTTCGGGCCCGCCGGTGGCGGAGCCCGTCCCGCCGTGCGGACGCTGACGCCACGACCGTCGAGCCGTGCCGAGGCGACCGAGCGGGTGTGCGACCGTCCGGCCTGCCGGGCCCCGGCGAGCGCGACGCTGGGCTTCTCCTACGCGGCGCGGGAGGTCGAGTTGGCCCCCCTGGCGGACGATCCTGCGCCACAGACCTACGACCTGTGCACCGTGCACGCGGCCCGTACCCGCCCGCCCCATGGTTGGGAGCTGCGTGATCGCCGTCCGGATGACGACCGTCATCCGGCTGCGCGACGAACGGTGCCGGCCGACCTCGGCGGCGATCGCACCGTGGCGGTGCTCGCTGCTGCGCTGCGTGCGGTGCCGGGTGCCGTCTCCGAGGACGCCACCCCCGCACCCGCCGCTGAGGTCGTCGCCGACCATGCCGGCGCACCGGGGCTGCGCCCGGCCCGGCCCGTGCCCGCCGCGACGTCACGGCTGGGCGGGACCGAACGCCGGACGGGCTGACACCGGCCCGGCACCGTCGCGGGTGCCTCCCGGGACCGCGTGGGCCGCGACCGTGTCCGGTCCGGTCTGCAGCCACCCTGTGCAGCGCCTCCACCGTGGAGCGGTGCTGATGTGGTTTCTTACGGTCCCCCGGAGTACCCAAGACGCACGGAGCGGGACCGGGGGACCGTCCTCCACCTCGATGGGAGGGAGCCCGCAGGATGTCCTTGCCCCGAGCGCTCACACAGCAGATCCGGCGACTCGACGAGTACGAGCTGCGCCGCCTGCTGATCCTGGTGCGCGGGCTGCTGCTCCACCTGGACGGTGTGCCCGAGGACGAGCCCGGCCTCCCCGCCAACCTGACCTACCGCCAGGAGGAGGTGCGCTGCGGCAAGCGGGGGTGTACCGCCTGCCCCCACGGGCCGTACTGGTACGCGTACTGGAAGGAGGGGGGGCGCACCCGCAAGCGCTACATCGGCCGGCACCTGCCCGGCGAACCCATGCCCCCCGTGGTGGCCGACCAGGACGCCGGCCGGTCGGCGCAGGACGCGCAGGAGCAGGCGGTGCCAACCGCGCGGCGCGCCGCGCACGACGATCCCTCGAACCGGCGGGGCGAGCAGGGCTAGGAGCACCGATGGAGATCACCCCCGACCCGTCCTGGCCCCACCCGTTGCCGGGCAGCGGGCACGACGCCGTGTCCCACCTGCGCGCCACGCCGCCCGCGAGCATCTTCCGTGCCTACGACGTCCGCGGCGAGGTGGCGGGCCCGATGGACGTCGATGCCAGCCTGCTCACCACCTTCGGTGCCAACGTCCTCGGTCGTGCCTTCGGTACCGCCCTGGAACGTCAGGGCATCGCCACGGTGGCCGTCGGCCATGACAGCCGTGCCTACGCCCCGGGGCTCGCAGGTGCCCTGATCGAGGGCCTGCTGTCCACGGGCCGGGAGGTGGTCGTCCTCGGCCTCGCGACCACACCGATGGTGTACTTCGCCCAGCACCACCTCGAGGTCGCGGCCGCCGTGGCCGTTACCGCGAGCCACAACCCCAACGGTTGGGCGGGGTTCAAGCTGTCCACGGCACCGTCCACCACCCTCGGCCCCGACGGCATCGCCGAGCTACGGGAGCTGGCGGACGCAGGGACCTTCGCCCGGGGCCGTGGCACCTACGTCGAGCGCAGCGTCACCGACGACTACATCCAGGATCTGGCGGCTCGCAGCCCCGCGCCCGCGCCGCTGAAGGTGGTGGTGGACGGTGGTAACGGGGTGGCCGGCCCCATCGCCGCGGCCAGCTTCGCGGCGGCCGGGCACGAGGTCGTGCCGATCAACCTCGAGCTGGACTGGCGCTTCCCCGCCCACGAGCCCGACCCCGAGGTCCTGGCAGCCCGCCGCCAGCTCGCCGCCGCCGTCGAGGCACACGGTGCCGACCTCGGCGTCGCCTTCGACGGTGACGGGGACCGGCTCGGGGTGTCCGACGAGCGGGGGGAGACCGTCTACGCCGACCGCCTGGTGGCCCTGCTGGCCCGCGACGTGCTCGCACGGCACCCGGGGAGCACGATCCTGTACGACGTCAAGTGCTCGCGCCTGGTCGGTGACGTGGTCCGGGCCGCCGGGGGACACCCGGTCATGGGGCGCACGGGACACTCCCACATCAAACAGCAGATGCAGGCGCTCGGCGCGCCCTTCGCCGGCGAGCGCAGCGGTCACATCTTCGACGGCGTGGACCACCTCGGCTTCGACGACGCGGTCCACGCGGGACTGCGGCTGGCCGCCGTGCTCGCCCGGGCCGACGGCAGCCTCTCGGCGCTGGTGTACGCGCTCCCCGCCTACCGATCCAGCCCCACGATGCAGGCCCCCTGCCCGGACGCGGCCAAGGACGCGGCCGTCGAGCGCATCGCGGAACGGCTGCTGCGCCTGGCCGACCCCGAGGAGGTCGTGCGCGTCGACGGCATCCGACTGGAGTTCGCGGACGGGTGGTTGCTGGTCAGGGCGTCCTCGAACATGCCCGGCCTGGTGGTGCTGTGCGAGGCGAAGGACGAGGCGGGCCTGCTCGGCTACTACCGCCTGCTGCGTGCCGCCATCGACCCGCACGCCGAGGTCGGCGGGACCTGGCTGAACGACACCCTGGCCGAGGCTGCTGCAGCCACCGGGGGCGGCGGCGCCTAGCCTGCCGGTCCGGCGCCGGACGACAGGAGCACCACGTGGCCATCGACGACCGCCTCCTCGAGATCCTGGTGTGCCCTGCCTGCCGTGGTGCGGTGGAGCACAAGGAGCGCCGGCACCTCATCGTCTGCCGGGACTGCGGCCTGCGGTACCCGGTGCGTGACGGCATCCCCGTGATGCTGGTCGAGGAGGCCTCGCCCCCACGCTGACGGGCTGTCCACAGCCGGCCGCTGACCGGGAGGCGCGACCCGGCGGCGGTGTGCGAGGGTCCACCCATGACCCCTCGGACCCTTCCCGTCCCTCGCCGGCACGGCGGTGGCCTCGGCCCGGTCACCGCGCTGGCCGACCTGCTCGCACCACCTCGGTGTCTGGCCTGCCGCCAGCGTGGCGTCACGCCCTGGTGCCACGGCTGCCGGGAGGCGGTGCGCGTCCTGGCCGCGGGCTGCCCGCGGTGTGCAGCACCCCGCGGTGCCGCGCACGCGTGCTGGCCGCCGGACGCGCCCATCGAGGGTGTCACGGCGGCGTACGACTACAACGGGGTCGTGGCCGCAGCCATCGCCACGGCCAAGCTCAGCGGGGCCCACGCGGCCTGGCCGGCGCTG
>SKTN01000398.1 GCA_007117945.1 Nitriliruptoraceae bacterium
CGCGGTGGCAGCCAGCCCAGCCGGTCGCAGCACGACGGCGAGCTGGGCCCCCACGGCGGCGCCGAGCAGCGGCGGCTGCCACCCGCCCACGTCCACGACCCTCGCCACGGCGATGCCCAGCCCGAGGGCCACCAACGCCGAGATGGCACCGGAGCCCACCCCGAGGCACCCCCGCAGCACCGCCCGCGTGTGCCCCGCCAGCCGGGCGGCGAGCACGGCCCCACCGAGGACCGCGCCCAGCGCCAGCGTCACGGCGAGCAGCACGGTCACCGGCTCCCCGGGCGGCGTGGACTCGCCCGTGAGCCCCAGCTAGCGCGGCCCGGTGGCGGCGAGCCAGCCGGTGGCTGCGACACCGCCGCCGGCGAAGGCCGGACGTGCGGGTCAGAGCTCCTCGCGCGCCCACGCCGTGGCCAGCGCGTCGGCGTACTCGTTCCAGCGGTTGCCGGCGTGGGCCTTGATCCACACCAGCTCCAGCTCGGGGCGCGCCCGCAGGCGTTCGTAGAGGGGGCGGACCAGGTCGAGGTTCTCCACCGGACCGGTCTTGCGCTTCCAGCCGCGGCGCTCCCACCCGGCCGCCCACTCCGTCAGGGTGCGCACCGCGAGGTTCGAGTCGGTGTGGATCCGCGCCGGCGTCCCCTCGGGTACGAGGTCGAGGGCCGCCTGCAGTGCCCGCAGCTCCATCCGGTTGTTGGTGGTGTCCGGGTCGTGGCCGTGGTCCTGTGCCACCACCTCGCCGTCGCGTACGTACACCGCACCCCACCCGCCGGGACCGGGGTTGGGGATCGCGGAGCCGTCGGTGAACACCCCGTCCTGGGGGCCGTCGTGGTAACGCTCGAGGACCTCCGCCACCGTCAGGTGTTCCTCACCACCGCCGCCCCGCGGCCGGGCGCCGCCACGGGCGCCACCACTTGCGCCACCACTTGCACCACCACGGGCAGCGCCGCGGCTGCCGGCGGACCCACCGCCGGTCGAGCGCGCCGTGGCCGCCGTCTTCGACCCACCGCCCTTGGCGGCCCGGTGGCAGGAGGCGCAGCGTGACGGTGTCCACCCCGGGAAGCGCTCCTGGAGGGAGGCGCTGGGCGTGAAGGCGCGGCCGCAATCGGTGCAGGTCAACTCAGACATGGGCCCGGACGCTAGCGGGCGGCGCGGCCGTCGGGCTCAGCGCAGCCGGTGCTCGGTGCCCGTCAGCCGGCTGCCGAAGAGTTCCTTGGAGTACCGGCCGGGCGCGCCCCGGTCGATGAGGAACTCCGGCGGGTGCGACTCGAGGTCGAAGCCGACCACCATGCCGCAGTGGTCGCACACGTACTTGCCGAACCCCTCGGAGCCCGCTGCGAGCCGCTGCTCACCCTCGCACCGCGTGCAGGAACGGTTGTCGGGCACCTCCGCGAGGGCGGTGCCGTGGGATGCGGGAACGTGCCTCTGCTCAGTCATGATCCCATGGTACCGCGCGTGGGCCCGACGGCAGTAGTAGTGGCCACGGCCGGGTGGCCGAAGGGTGGGGTCCAGAGGCCCCAAGCTCCCGGTAGCCGCGAGGTCGGCGCGCACGGTCGCCCCGGGGGCGTCACCTCAGTGGGCGTCGGTCCCCGCCTCGGGCGGGTCGGTCCCCGCGTCGGGCGGGTCGGGCGCGTCGGACGGTGACGCGCGGGTCACCACGGCGACGGCGTCGTCATCGCGCCGGATGAAGGCCACCCGCAGCCCCGAGGGGCCCCGCACGGGTCGGCCGAGCTGCTGCCACAGTCGGGGCATCTCGGCCTCGACGCCGTGGAGGACGATCTCCACCCCGCCATCGAGGTGGGGGGCCGCCTCAGGGCCGGTGAGCCACCGGCGTACCGCCTTGGGCCGGGCCGGCAGCACCGCGAGCACCGGCCAGGCCCGGTACCACGGCGAGACCGGCACGGCTGCGTCGCAGGTCAACAGGGCCCGGGTGCGGGCTACACGACGGGCCCCGATCGCGGCGCCGAGGGCGTCGTGCTGGCGGGCCCGGACCGCGGCAGGGGCAACCTCGATCAGCCACGCGCCCACCTCGCCGACAGCCAACTCCTCGCGCCCGCCCTGGGGCAGTCGTGCCACCTCGGTGCCGTCGGCGCCCAGCAGGGTGGCACGGCGCAGCGCCGGGTGGGGCCCGGCGCCGGCGCCTGCTGCCGCGCCAGCGCCAGCGCCGGTCCACACCGTGGCCTCCACCAGTGCCGTGCCCAACTGGACGTACTCGACCTCCAGCCCGGGTGGCAGGTCCGGGTCCTCCGGCTCGACCCCCGGGGACAGGGCGACGGCGAGGTGGAGGGCGTCGGCGTGGGCGGCGAGCAGCGCCGGGACGCTCGGTCGGTGCTCCCGCAGCCGCCGCACCCGCCGGCCACCGACGCGCCGGCCCGGATCCGCGTGGCAGACGACGCCCGGACCGCTGGTCACCTCCAGCCCGTCGGCGCACCGGGTGGTGATCGTGACCCCGGCCACCTCGGCGTTGTGGGCCAGCAGGCGCAGCCGGGCCGGGTCGGTGTCGACGGCGACCACCCGTGCGCCCACCCGTGCCGCGGCGCGCGCAAGGGCCATGGCGTCGCCCCCGACCCCCGCACCGAGGTCGAGGACCGTTCCCTCGAAACCGCCGCCCTCCCCCACCGCCCGCGCCAGGAGGGCGTCGGCACGGTGCGCGGACACCGCGGGGTCGCTGGCCTGCTCCAACGCCTCGCGGGTGAACAGCAGGTCGTCCGCCTCAGCCCAGCGGGCACGGGCGCTCCGCCGGCACACGGCGGCGCTGAGCGCGGCCGCCCTGCGCTGCGCGTCGGCCACGTCGCGGGCCAGCCGCGCCGACAGCTGCAGGGTGTCCTCGCCGCCATCCAGGGCCGCGGTGGCCTGCGCCACGGCGGCGAGCCCGGCAGGCGAGGTCAGCCAGCGGGCGGTGGCGTCATCGAGGCCGGACACGGGGCCTCCGTCGAGGTGGTCGGGTGCGTCGGGCGGCAGCGCGAGCATGGCACGCCACGGCGGTCCCCGGTGCGCCTGAGTCGCCCGGTGCGAAGGTGCCCCGGCCCCGTCACCACCGCCCGGTACCGTGCACCCATGGACCTTCTACAGCTCGAGATGCCCCTTGACGTCGTCGGCGACGACCCCGTGCTGGTCGTGGCCTTCGACGGCTGGACCGACGCCGGTGAGGGCGGCACCGCCGCCGCCGACGCCCTGCGGGACGCCTTCCCGCCGACACGGCTCGGCGCCTTCCCCTCCGACGCGCTCTTCGACTACCGCGACCGCCGCCCGGCGCTGGAGATCGACCAGGGCCTGCTCGGCAGCCCCGACTGGCCCGAGGTGGCCGTGGAGCTGCTGACACCGCCCTCCGGCCCGCCGCTGATCCTGATCGGTGGCCCGGAGCCGGACCTCGCGTGGCGCACCATCGCCGCGGACGTCGCGGAGCTCGCCGCGGGTGCGGGCGCGACGCGCTACGTCGGGCTCGGCAGCGTGCCGGGACCCATCCCCCACACCCGGCCCGTGCACCTGATCGCCACCTCCTCCGATCCTGACCTGCTGGAGCGCATCGGCCGCCCCCACGAGCAGGTGATCGTGCCCGCCTCCTGCCAGGTGGCCCTGGAGGCGGAGCTGCGCGACGCCGGCCTGCAGACCCTCGGGTTGTGGGTGCGCATCCCCCACTACGTCGCCGGCGAGTACCCGGAGGCGGCCCGCGCCCTGCTCGAGCAGCTCTCCAGCCACCTCGGCACCCCCGTCGACCTGTCGGAGTTCGACGAGGACGTCGCGGAGAACCGGGCCCGGCTCGACGTCGCCGCCCAGGGCTCCGACGAGGTCAAGGAGCACGTCGCCCAGCTCGAGCGCATCTACGACGCGGAGCTGGAGGCCGAGCGCTTGGCCACGGGGACCGGACCGGAGCGCACACCCGACGGGCTCGGCACGTTGTCGGAGGAGCAGCTCCCCCGCGCCGACGATCTCGCCGCGGAGATCGAGCGCTTCCTCCAGGGCCGCAAGGAGTAGCTGCGATGGAGCTGGAGCTGACCTCCGAGGCCGCCGAGTGGATCCGCCGCAAGGGCGGCACCGTGGCCATCGACCACATCTCCGCGGTGGGGTGCGGCAAGCAGCCCGAGGTGGCGATCGACACCTACCTCAAGGGCAAGGACGTGAGCCGCTACCTGATCGCCGAGCGTGACGGGGTGCGGGTGCTGATCTCCCCCGCCATGGCCACGGCGGCACCGAGGTTGCAGGTGGGCACCAAGGGGGCCGCGTTCTGGCGCAGCCTGCAGGTCACCGCGGAGCTCGACCACCAGCACGGACCCGCCTGCTCCCGGTGAGCC
>SKTN01000154.1 GCA_007117945.1 Nitriliruptoraceae bacterium
CTGAGCCGCCGCAGCCTGAGCAGCCCGCTGGTGACCGGGCGGAGCCGGGCCAGCCCGGCACGGAGCTCCGCGAGGGAGGCTGCGCTGAGGTCCTCGCTCCAGGTCGGGTAGGCGTGGGTGGAGCGCACGATGGTCGACAGCTTGGCGCCACCCGCCTGCCAGGCGACCACCTCGCCGATCGTCTCCCCGGCGCGGGGACCGACCACCGTCGCGCCCACTATCCGCCCCTTGGGGTCGCCGACCAGGGTCGCGAAGCCGCCGGTCTGCCCGCCGGCGATGGCACGGTCGAGGTCGCTGTGCTCGGCGGTGCGCACCCGCACGCCGTCGCCGTACCGTTCGCGCGCCTCGGCCACGCTGAGGCCGACCCGGGCCACCTCGGGGTCGGTGAAGGTGACCCATGGGATGCGTTCGTGGTCCACCCGGCGCCGCAGGCCGAACAGGGCGTTCTGCACCACGGTGGCCCCGTGCGCCGCCGCGGTGTGGGTGAAGGGCAGCAGCATGGTGGCGTCGCCCCCGGCGTAGACGCGGGGGTTGGTGGTGCGCAGGCGCTCATCGACCGTCACGGCGCCCCGCTGGTCCAGCTCGATCCCCGCCGCCTCCAAGCCGAGGTCGTCCGTGCCCGGCCGGCGGCCCAGGGCGACCAGGAGCGCGTCGTAGCCGAGTCCGTGCTCGCGGCCATCGTGGCGGACCACCAGCTGCCGCTGCTCGGGATGGTCCGGCACCGGCTCGACCCGCACGGCCTCGGTCGCGACCCGCACGTCCACCCCGTCCGCACGCAGGGACGCGGCGACGGCCGCGCCGGCGGCGGGCTCCTCCCGGGGCAGGAGCTGGTCGGCCAGCTCCACGAGGGCTACCTGTGATCCCAGCCGGGCGAAGGCCTGCCCGAGCTCCGCCCCGATCGGCCCGCCACCGAGCACGACCAGGCGCTCGGGCAGCACCTCGAGGTCCCAGAGGGAGTCGGAGGTCAGGTGCTCGGCCTCGCGCAGGCCGGGGATCGGCGGCACCAGGGGCCGCGCACCCGTGGCGACCATCGCCCGGCGGAAGCGCAGCGTGCGACCGTTCACCTCGATGCGGTCACCTCCCGTGAACCGCCCCGTGCCGCTGATGACCTCGACGCCCTCGCTGCGCAGGCGCTCGGGCGAGTCGTGGGGGGCGATCGTCGCGATGGCGGCACGCACGTGGGCCATCGCCTCGGCGAGGTCCACCCGTGGCGGGTTCGTGTGGACGCCGTAGGCACCCGCCGTGCGCACGTTGTGGGCCCGCTCGGCCACGCTGAGCAGGGCCTTGGAGGGCACGCACCCGGTCCACAGGCAGTCACCCCCCGGGCGGTCACGTTCGATCAGGGCGGTCCGGGCACCCAGGGTGGCGGCGCCGACGGCGGCGGTGAGCCCGGCGGTGCCACCACCGAGGACGACGAGATCGTGGATCGGCACGGGCATGCTCCGGATCGGCAACGGGGTGGACGGGCACATCGAAGGGCAGCGCGGTGGGTTCGGTCCATCAGCGGCGGCGTCCCGCCCGGACCGGCGATGGATCGTGCAGGTGGCGCGGGCCCAGGGTGGCCAACCCGCAGCCTGCAGCGGATGTTCCGCCGCCGAGCCGTCGAGCCGTCGACTTGCCGAGCCGCCGAGCCACCGAGGCGCCGAGGCTGGAGCGCACCAGAGGACCGGCGGGTGCCGCACTGGCCCGCGAGGGAGCAACCGTGCACCTCGCAGGCCGGCACCACGAGCGAGGTGCCCGGCCGAGCAGGACCGGGGGCCTACTCCCTGGCGGTGATGGTGGTCACCGGGGTGTCACCCAACGCCGCGACGCGGTCGGGCAGCTTGAACGACAGCCAGCGTGACAGGTGCGCCGGCAGCGTGGAGACGATGATCTCCTCGAAGGGGGCACCGGAAGCCTCGGCGGTCTCACGTGCCAGCACCTGCCGTACCGCCGCCAGCGGATCGGGGTCGCCGAGCTCACCCTCCGCGTCCCCACCGGCGGAGCGGATCAGCTCGAGCAGGCCCGCCAACCGGCGACCCGCCCGCTCCCGCGCCGCGTCACGCATGGCCCGCTGCTGGTCGAGCATGGCCCCGAACTCCCCGGGCGGGGACGGCGCGTCCTCGTCGTCGAGCAGCCCGCCCGTCCAGCCTGCGGCCTCGTGCTCGAGCTTGGTCATCGGCGCGACCACGTAGAAGGCACCGATACCCCGTTCGATCCGTTCCCGGACCGCCTCCTGCAGATCACCCCCCATGAGGGTCTGGTTCCCGATGATGAGGCAACGGCGCATCCGGCTCCCTGTCGACGCGGGGGGACGGAAGGATGCGCAACCCCCGTGGACCGGTCAAGCATCCCCGCCACCCGACGCGGCGATCGCCGGCTCCGAGGACCGCAGGCGACGCGCCGCCAGCCCGGCGCCGACGGTGACCACCACGAACAGCGCGATCGCGGCGAGGAAGGCGGGCGAGGTCGGGTCCTCGATGGTGCCGCCGAGCGCGGCGAAGGCGATCGTGCCGGGGATGATGCCAACGCCGGTGGCCAGCACGTAGTCGCGCAGCGTGAGCCCCGTGACGCCCGAGCCCACGTTGACGAGGTTGAAGGGGAACAGGGGCACCAGGCGCACCAGCAGCAGGGAGACGAACCCCCGCTCGGCCAGGTAGCGGTCCAGGGCGGCCACGCGGCGTCCCCCGAACCGCTCCACCGCCTCCCGCCCCAGCCCACGCCCGAGCAGGAAGGCACCCGTCGCACCCGCGGTGGCACCGACCAGGGCCGTGGCGCTGCCGAGCACCGGACCGAACAGCAGCCCAGCCGCCACGGTGAAGGGCGAGGCCGGGATCAGCAGGGTGGCCGCCACGGCGTAGACCGCGGCGAACACCAACGGGCCGAGGAGGCCGAGCCCGTCGAAGGCGGCGCGCAGCGGTTCCACCCCGATGCCCTCGGAGCGCACACCGGCGACGGTCGCCACCACCACGATCGGCACCAGCACCGCCGCCCGGACGCCCGGGTGGGTCAGCCGTGCCAGGAGCAGCCCGCGCCGCTGACCCGCAGCCGCCTCACCGCCGCTCACGGGGCCGGTCGCGGCGGCTCACCGGGCTGGACGAGCCGATCGATGACGCCGGTCAGGCGGCCGACCGTGGCATCGTCGAGGGCGGGACGTTGCCGCTGGATCGCTGCGATCACCTGCTGCACGGTGGTCGCCTCGATGTCGCACCGGTGGCAGTGTTCGAGGTGCTCGGCGACCCGGCCGGCATCGTGCGCGGCCAGCTCACCATCGAGGTAGGACTGGAGCACCTCGGCGACCTCGTGGCAGTCGGGTTCCTCGGACACCTGCAGCGGGGGTTCACGGCGGAAGAGCTTCATCGCTGCACCCCCGTGATCCCGTGGGCTTCGAGGTGGGTGCGCACCTTGGCTCGGGCACGGTGCAACCGGCTCATCACCGTGCCGACGGGGACCTCGAGCATGTCAGCCGCCTCCTTGTAGGTCAGGCCGTCGATGTCCACCAGGGCGACCACGGCCCGGTGCTTGGCCGACAGCCCGGCCAGGGCGCTGCGCACCACCGGATCGAGGTCGTCGTGGAGGGCGGCCTCGGCGACGCCGTCGACCCGGCCCCCGCGCCCCCGATCGGGGATCCTGCCCGCCACCTCGTCGTCCATCAGGTCCGGACGGCGCTTGCGCAGCTGGTTGCTGTGGGTGTTGCGCAGGATCGTGAGCAACCAGGCGCGCGGGTAGCGCCCGTCGAAGCGGTCGAAGGCCCGGTAGGCACGCACGAGGGTGTCCTGGACCAGGTCCTCGGCGTCGGCGGCGTCGCGGGTCAGCCGGCGCGCCACGCGCAGCAGCACGGGCAGCTCGGCGAGCACCTGCTCGCGGAACCGCTGTTCGCGACCGCGCTCGGACGACGCCGGCCGGTCCCAGGTCGGGGCACGCTCATCTGCGGACATGCCGGGGGAACAACGACCTCGGCGGGGCTATTCCCTGCCCTGCCTGGCCGGCGGGCGCCGCGGCATCCGGGCCGTACGCCGCCGTCAGGGCGGAATGCCGCGCCCAGGGCACCGGTTGCCGCTGCACCCGATCCCCGAAGCCGACCCGACAACGACAACGACGAGGTGGACCGTGCCGACCGCGACGCGCAGCCTGCTGGTGGTGGCGGCGTGGCTGCTCACCGCCTGCGCTGCGCTGACCGGCACCGACGAGGCCGAGGGACCCCGGGTCACCGATCGGCCCTTCGACACCTTCGAGGGTGCGCAGCTCTCCCTGCCCGAGCTCGCCGGCGATCCCCTGGTGGTCAACTTCTGGGCC
>SKTN01000191.1 GCA_007117945.1 Nitriliruptoraceae bacterium
GCCCACACCATAGGGCCTTCCGGCGGACCGACGCGGCACGGTCCCCCTGTCCGGGCGGCCCCGGCCGGGTCACGTTCCTGCAGGTCAGGCGGCGCCGGCGACGATCCCGGCTTCGAGCCGGAAGGCCCGCGCGGTGTTGGCGATTACGAGGTCCGCGAGGTCCTCCTCGGCCCGGCCCTGGACCTGGGCGAGTGTGCGCAGGGTGAGCGGAACGAAGGACGGATCGTTGGCCTGCCCCCGGTGCGGGTGCGGGGTGAGGTAGGGCGAGTCGGTCTCGGTGAGCAGCAGTTCCACGGGCACGGCCGCGGCCGCCTCGCGCAACGCCGCGGCGTTGCTGAAGGTCACGTTGCCCGCGAAGGAGGCGTAGTAGCCGGCCTGGGCACTGCGCTCCACCACGTCCAGATCCCCGGAGAAGCAGTGCAGCACCACCCGGTCGGGGGCCCCGACGTCGTCCAGGGTGTCCAGCACGTCCTGCCAGGCGTCACGGCAGTGGATCACCAGGGACCGGTCGGTGCGCTTGGCGATCTCGATGTGGGCCCGGAAGCTGGCGTGCTGCTCGGCCGGGGTGGTGTGGTCGCGGTAGTAGTCCAGACCCGTCTCCCCGACGGCGACGCAGGCCGGGTCCCGTGCGAGCTGCTCGATGACCTCCAGCACCCGCGGGGTCGCCTCCATCGCGTCGTTGGGATGGATCCCGACGGCCGCCCACACCTGGTCGTAGCGGGTCGCGGTCGCCACGGCCTGCGCGGAGGAGGCCATGTCGGTGCCCACCGTGATCATCGTCGCGACGCCCGCCTCCCGCGCCCGCGCGATCTGCTGACCGGCGCTGAGGTCGAAGTGGTGGTCGAGGTGGCAGTGGGTGTCGACGTAGGGCACAGCGGATCACGACCCTTCCCGGGAGACCGACCGCTCAGGGTCGGATGACCGCGTCGAGGTGGCGGGTGCGGCCGGGCGGTGCCGGCCGGCGTTCCGACGCCGGACGCACGAACGCCCGCCGAGACGGCGAGCGTTCCACCCAGCATAGCGGCCCGCTCACCTGGCTGCCCGGGCAGCCCCCTGGCGCCCCGACGAACCGCCCGGCACGCCAGGAGCCTGGCCACGCCCGGTGATCAGCGGATCGGGGCGAGGCGCTCCACGGGCCCCTCCAGGAGCCCGCGGGTGCCCGGGACACCGACCACCGCCGCCTGAGCGACCTCCCGGTCACCGACGACCAGTTCCTCGCCCACCAGCACGGCCCAGGCGCCCGATGCGTCCGCCTCCGGCACCAGCAGGCCCTCGGGCAGGGGCACCACGGTGTCCGGGAGGCGCACCGCAACGGGACCCTCGGATCCGGACCGCACCACCCAGGCAGGGGACAGCTGCTCGGTGGCATCACCCCCGTCCGCGTCGGCTAGGGACGTGCCGGCCAGCGCCAGCACCGGCCCCTCCCCCGCACCGGTGGCAGGCATGGACCGCACCTCCGCGCCCGGCTCCTGTGCCCAGGCGCCGTCGGCCTGGCGGGTCAGCGGGAGGTGCACCCATCCCTCGCCCCGCTCCCGGGTCACCGCACGCAGCACGTAGCTGTCCGGCGACGCCTCCACCCAGTCCACCAGCACGAGGTCATCGTCGGGGTCGGTCTCCAGGGCGAAGGTGGCGTTGTCCGTGGCCGGCTCCCCGGTGCCCGGACCGTCGTCGTCCCAGCCGATCGTGTGCAGTCGGCTCCCACCCGCGTCCTGCTCCACCCACGCCAGGCTCGTCCCGTCAGGCGCCCACACGGGACCGCTGACCCAGGGTTGCCCTGCGCCGGTGGCACCGGGCCGGTAGCGATCGTCCTCGACGACCTCCAGGCTCGCCGCACCGTCCACCAGGCGCAGCACCCGCAGGTCCTCCATGCCCTCCGCGGTGGTGAACACCGCAGCGGTCAGGTCCTCCAGGGTGCTCCCGGGCCGTACGGCGATCTCACGCACCGTGGAGCCACCCTCCTCGGGCAGCTCGAGGTGCGCGACCTCCTCCCCATCGGCGTCGAGGACCCGCAGCTCGTTGCCGGCGGCGGTGAGGACCGGTTCGGGCACGGTGACCACCCCGGGCGCCTCACCCGCAGGGCTGCTCGGCCCGTCAGGGTCGGGGTCCGTGTCGGCGTCGGCGTCGTCGTCGGGGGCGGACGAATCGTCGGGGTCCTCGCCCGTGTCCGGGTCCTCGGCCACATCGGGGGCGTCGGCCACCTCGGGGACGCCCACGTCGGGCAGCAGGGGCGGGATCACGGCCAGGCCGACCAGGACGGCGGCGGCGGTCGCCCCCACCCAGCCGAGCACGACGGCACGACGGCGGCGCGCGATGCGACGGTCGACCCGCTGCCACAGCGCGGGCGTGGGCTCCACGTCCCCGGCGCGTTCCTCGAGGCTGCGGGACAGCCGCTCTTCGAGGGGGTCCATCAGCGATCACCTCCCGGCTGCCCGGCCACGGGACCGAGGTCGTCCAGCAGCTCGCCGAGACGGCTGAGCCCACGGGAGACCTGGGACTTGACCGTGCCGACGCTGACGCCCAGCACCTCGGCGGTGTCCGCCTCGGAGAGGTCCTCGTAGTAGCGCAGGACGACCGCCGCCCGCTGCCGCTGCGGCAGCTGCTGCAGTGCGGCCCAGACCACGTCACGGTCGACCGCGTCGTCGGCCACCAGCCGCACACCGCGCTCGTCACCGTGGCGTCGGCCGGCCTCCCGTCGCTCGAGGTAGCGGCGGCGCAGCTTCGAGTTGGCCTCGTTGGCGACCGCCCGGCGCAGGTAGGCGCCGACGTCGCGGACCTCCCCGCGGCGCCACCTGGGGTAGACCTTCGCGAAGGCCTCGCTCACGATGTCCTCCGCCTGATCGGCATCGCTGGTGAGCAGGTAGGCCAGCCGTACGGCACGGGCGTGGTGGGCGTTGAACACGCTCGCGAAGGAGCGCTCATCGACGCCGGCACGGACCACCTGGAGCACGACCACCTCCTGCCTCGCTCCCACCGACGCACCGTGCCCCCGCGCGGTTGCACGACACCTCCCCAACCGTGCGATGGCCGCACACCCGAGGGCGTGGGTGGGTCAGTCCGCGTCCGCAGCGCCCCCGCCGCTGCTCGCACCATCGGCGGCGTCGGCCCGCCGGTCGAGGACCGCCTGGTACAGCTCCCGTTTGGAGCGACCGTGCGCGGTCGCGACCGCCGCGACCGCGGCCTTGGTCCCCTCCCCGGCCGCGGCCCGTTCGGCGACCTCCTCGACCAGCTGCTCGAGCGCGGCCCGGGGACCGTGCTCCCCTGCCGGGGCGCCCGCCAGCACCAGGGTCAGCTCCCCCCGCACGCCCTCGGCCACGCGGTCGCGGAGCGCACCGAGCGTGCCCCGAAGGACCTCCTCGTGGAGCTTGGTGAGCTCACGGCACAGCACGGCCGGACGGTCCGCACCCACCACCTCGGCGAGGTCGGCGAGGTCCTGGGCGCCGCGGTGGGGTGACAGGAACAGCACGCTGGTCCGCGGCTCCAGGGCCAGGGCGGCGAGCCGCTCACGCCGCGGGGCACCCTTGCGCGGCAGGAACCCGTCGAGCACGACCCGGTCCGTCGGCAGCCCGGAGACCACCAGGGCCGCCAGCCCCGCCGACGCACCCGGGATCGGCACGATCCTGACACCGGCTCCGGCACAGGCGGCCAGCAGCCGGTACCCCGGGTCGGAGACCGTGGGGGTGCCCGCGTCGGAGACCAAGGCGAGCTGCTCTCCACCGTGCAGCCGTGCCAGGACCTCCTCGAGCCGGTGCTCCTCGTTGTGCTCGTGGAGGGAGCGCTGGGGCACCTCGCTGCCGATGTGGGCGAGGAGCCTGCCGGTGCGACGGGTGTCCTCCGCGAGGATCAGATCGGCGCTGCGCAGGACCTCCACAGCACGCAACGTGAGATCGTCGAGGTTGCCGATCGGGGTCGAGACGACGCTGAGGGTGCCCTCCACCTGTGCTCCTGGGCTCGGGTCGGGGCCGGTGCGCGTGCCGCGACCGCCTGCGTCGCCGCCGCGACCCGGCACCGAGTGGCCGGCTGACGACTGAACGTGACCGAACGGAACGCACCGTCACCTACCGTTCCCCCGACACGTTGCATATGGTACGAACGATCCACGCGCGCGTGTCGGTGCGGCAGGTCCGGGGGGGATCGACGACGCGCAGTGTGCTGCCCGCCCCCTCCTGGAGCTCCCGTGTACCGTCGCGTCCTGTGGTTCGTCCTGCCACTGCTGGTGCTGATGGTCGTCGGTCTGGGTGCGGGCGGGTGGTACTACAGCGACCA
>SKTN01000383.1 GCA_007117945.1 Nitriliruptoraceae bacterium
CCCTGGAGCGGCAGATCGGCCGCTTCAGCGCGACGCTGTCCAAGGTCATCCTCGGCGTGGCCGCTGTCATGCTGCTGTTCGGCTTCGGCGTCCACGACCTCGAGATCGTGCTACTGCTGACGGCCGCGGCGGCCTTCGCCGTGGCCGCGATCCCGGAGGGCCTGCCGGCGGTGGTGACCATCACCCTGGCGCGCGGGGTGCAGGCGATGGTCCGCCGCAACGCCATCACCCGCAACCTCACCTCGGTCGAGACGCTCGGCTCGGTCACGGTGATCTACTCCGACAAGACCGGGACGCTCACCAAGAACGAGATGACCGCCCAGCGGGTGGTCACGCCCACGCGGTCCTACACCGTTGAGGGGGTCGGCTACGCGCCAGAGGGTCGGATCCTGGACGGGGAGCGGGCTGTTGCACTCGCTGACGGACCCGATGGCGGAACCGATGCCGACGTCGATGTCGACGCGGACATCGACGCCGAGCTGCGGGCGCTCATCACCGTGAACGCCGCCGCCAACGACGCCACGGTGCGCGAGGTGGACGGGCAGTGGCAGGTGGTCGGCGAGCCGACCGAGGGGGCGCTACGGACGCTGGCGCTCAAGGCCGGGGTGGAAACCTCGATGCTGACCCGGCTCGCGGTGGTGCCCTTCGAGTCCGAGCACAAGCTGATGGCGACCCTCGATGAGGACGCCGAGGGCGCACGCTGGATCCACGTCAAGGGTGCCCCGGACCGGATCCTCGACCGGTGCCGGGCCGAGCTCACAGGGGACGGTTCCGCGCGTGCACTCGAGCGTGTCCGGTGGGAGGCGGAGGTCGACGCGCTGAGCGAGCGCGGTCTGCGGGTCCTGGCCGCCGCGCGTCGCCGGGCCGAGGCTGACCGCGACAGCCTGACCCTCGGCGACCTCGACGACGACCTGGTCCTGGTCGGCCTGGTCGGCATCCTCGACCCACCACGCCCCGAGGCCATCGAGGCGGTGGCGGAGGCCAAGCGTGCCGGCATCCAGGTCAAGATGATCACCGGCGACCACGCCGGCACCGCCACCGCCATCGGCCGCGAGATGGGCATCATCGACCCCTCGGACCCCGATGCGGCGGACCACGCCACGCGAGCGATCACCGGCGCGGAGCTGGACGCGGCGTCCGAGGAGGAGCTCCGCCACATCGCCGAGCGCTACGACGTCTTCGCCCGGGTCAGCCCTGAGCACAAGCTCCGCCTCGTCGAAGCGCTCCAGGCGGGCGGCGAGGTGGTGGCGATGACCGGTGATGGGGTGAACGACGCCCCGGCCCTGCGCCGTGCCGACGTCGGCGTGGCGATGGGCATCAAGGGCACGGAGGCGACCAAGGAGGCCGCCGAGATCGTCCTGGCTGATGACAACTTCGCCACCATCGAGCGAGCCGTGGAGGAGGGCCGCAGGACCTTCGACAACATCCAGAAGTCGATCGTGTTCCTCCTGCCCACCAACGGTGCCCAGTCCCTGGTGCTGCTGATCGCCGTGCTGTTCGCGCTGCCCCTGCCGCTCGAGCCGGTCCAGATCCTGTGGGTGAACCTGATCGCGGCGGTCACCCTGTCGCTGGCGCTGGCCTTCGAGCCGGCGGAGCCGGACGTGATGCGTCGCCCCCCACGGGTGCCGGGTGCGGCCATCATCGACCGCAGTGCCGTGGCCAAGATCCTGTTGGCCTCGCTGCTGATCGGCGGCGGGACCCTCGCCGTGTACTTCCTGGCCCGGGCACAAGGCGTGGATGTGGCGACACGTCAGACCATGGCGGTCACGATGCTGGCGGTTGCGCAGGTGGCCTACCTCTTCAACTGCCGGAACCTGCGGGGCACCAGCCTGCGCTGGGGGTCGTTGTTCACCAATCCGGTCGCCTGGCTCTCGGTGGCGGCGCTGTTCGGTCTGCAGGCGCTGTTCGTCTACGCGCCGATCATGCACGCCTTGTTCGGCTCCAGCCCGCTGCCCGCCAGCGCGTGGGCCGTGACGATCGGCATCTCCGCCGTGGTCTTCGTGCTCGTGGAGGTCGGCAAGGCCCTGCTGCTCCGAACGAGAGGGTGAGGTCGACGGCTCACGGGACGGTGCGCCGGTGGCAAGGCTCCCGGCACCGGCGCGCCGCACCCCCGCCATCTCCGAGCCCCACCACCGACGACGGAACGAGGACACACCAGGGACCCCACAACGACCGGTCCCCGGCCAACCAACGATCAGTCAACGACCAGTCAACGACCAAGGAGATCCCATGCGCTCCCGGAACGAGGTTGCTCCTCCCAACGACGTCCGCACACGCGCCATCGACCGGTTCGTCCAGATCGACCGGGCCCTGGTCGGATGGCTGCGCCGCACCAGCGTGCCGCTGATGCGGATCGTGCTGGGCGTGGTGTTCGTGTGGTTCGGGTGGCTGAAGGTGATCGACTACACCCCGGCCACGGAGTTGATCGCCGGCACGGTGTACCTGTTCGACCCCGACATCTTCGTGCGCTTCCTCGGCGGTGTGGAGATCCTGATCGGGCTCGGGTTCCTCCTGAACCGCGCGATGCGGCTGGTGCTGCTCGCCTTCACCGGGCTGATGGTCGGCACGATGCTCACCTTCGTGATGCTGCCCGAGGTGATGTTCGAGGGCTACAACCCGCTGCTGATCACCGTGGAGGGCGGCTACGTCGCCAAGAACATCGTGCTGCTGGTCGCCGGGATGGTGGTCGCATCCCAGCTGCAGCCCTCGCAGGCCCGCACCCGTGCGGAACGTGAGCGCGAGGTCACGGCACGGTCCTGAACCGCCGTGCTCCGGGTTGCGCTGCGGCCGTGGAGCAACCTGCCCTCTGAAGGTTCCCGGAAGGGGGCATCGGCAGGTTCCTCCCCACATGGCAACCACCCAGAGGAGGGACCTCCATGCCGATCATGCGCACCTTGCACACCGTCCGGAGACTTCGAGGCCGGCTGATGACCGTCACCACCGCTGCACTGCTGGTGCTGGCGCTGCTCGCGCTACCGGCGCTCGCCCACGCCGGACACCACCCGTCGCACGACACCGACCGGCGCGCTCCGGCGCTCAGCCGCTCGGCACCGGGTGTGGGCGCGCAGCTCGCCCAGGTCCGGGCTGCCACGGCCCGCTACCACGACGTCGAGGTGGCGCTCGCTGACGGGTACGTGCTGCCCCCCGCCAGTCCCTGCGTCGAGGGGCCCGAGGGCGCGATGGGCTACCACTACGTCCACCTCGGCCGCCTCGGCCAGCTGATGACCGATCCCACCCTGGCGCTGGAACCGACCGCGCCAGAGGCGCTGCTCTACATCCCCGGACCCAACGGCCAGCTCCGCCTGGTGGGCGTCGAGTATCTCCACCCGCGAGGTGGCGACCTGTTCGGACAACCCTTGACCGACTTCAGCCCTCCCTTCGGTGATGAGACCGCCCTCCACGTGTGGCTGTGGCAGGCGAACCCGGCAGGGATGTTCGCCGCCTACAACCCGAGCCTCAGCTGCCCGGCCGGCTAGCCCAACCCGCCATCCCGGGGCCGGCCTGTTGCCGGCCGGCTCCACCCGGCCGCCCAGTGGGCGGCCGGGTGTAACGTTGCGCCGAACGGGGAGCGGATGGAGAGATCGGCACCGGCGTGACGCTGGCAGAGCTGCCACAGACACGCTTCGCCCCCGCCCGGGGAGCGCGTCTCGCGTACCAGGTGTTCGGTGCTGGTGAGCACACCGTGGTCGCCATACCCCCAACCGCCCAGAACGTCGAGCTGTCATGGGAGCAGCCGGCAGTGCGGGCGATGCTGGAGCGCTTCGGCTCCTTCTGCCGCTACCTGCACTTCGACAAGCGCGGGACGGGCTGCTCGGACCGCAGCGGCCGGATCGCTGACCTCGATGAGCGGGTCGACGACCTCAGGGCCGTGATGGACCACGCAGGTATCGAGCACGCCCACCTGTTCGGCAACTCCGAGGGTGGGCCGATGACCCTGCTGTTCGCCGCCACCTACCCGGACCGCGTCGACAGCCTGATCCTCTGCGGTACCGGCGCGACCTTGCTGCCACCCGACTGGGGCGCCTCACAGCGGGAGGAGTACCGCGCCAGGATCCCGGCTTACGTGGCGCGCTGGGGTACACCGGACTCCACGGTCGCAACCGGTATGGCCCCCACGCTGTCCGCCCAGGACCCCAACTTCCCCGCGTGGCACCAACGCTACGAACGCTACGCCGCCAGCCAGGACAGCCTGGCCGAACTGCTGGAGCTGTCGATCACCGCGGATGTCCGGGAGCTGGTGCCGACCATCCAGCACCC
>SKTN01000281.1 GCA_007117945.1 Nitriliruptoraceae bacterium
GCGGTGCTGATCACCGAGCACCTCGAGTACTCCGTGCCCTACCGGCTGCTGTTCCTGCGCCAGGAGCACCAGCTGATCCGCGAGCCCATGCTGGATGCGCTGGTGCACCTGCTGGTGCGCATCCACCTCAACGGCTTCTACTGGGGGGACTGCTCCCTGTCCAACACCCTCTTCCGCCGCGATGCCGGCAGCCTCGCCGCCTACCTCGTGGACACGGAGACGGGGGAGCTGTACGAGGAGCTGTCGTCGGGACAGCGGGAGATGGACGTCGACCTCGCGATCGAGAAGTGCGCGGGTGAGCTGCTCGATCTGCAGGCTGCGGGCGTGCTGTCCGAGGACGCCGATCCCTTCGAGCTCGGACTGGAGCTCAGGGACCGCTACGACCAGCTGTGGGCGGAGCTGACCACCGACGAGCTGTTCGGTGACGACGAGCGCTACCGGATCTACGAGCGGCTCCGGCGCATCAACGAGCTCGGCTACGACGTGGACGAGCTCGAGCTCGAGCAGGACGAGCCCGGCATGACGCGCATGAAGCTGCGCACCTCGGTGGTGGAGCCGGGGCGCTACCGGCGGATCCTGCGCGATCTCACCGGCCTGGACGTCCAGGACAACCAGGCACGGCGACTGCTCAACGACATCCACAACTTCGGTGCCTGGTTGCAGCAGGACGAGGGCCGGCCCCTGCCCGAGGCGCTGATCGCCCACCGGTGGCTGGAGCGTTCCTTCGAGCCCATCGTGGACATCGTCCCGCCGGAGCTGCGCGGTCGCCGTGAGCCCGCGGAGGTCTTCCACGAGGTGCTGGACCTGTGGCACAAGTGGTCCACCCGCGAGGGCACGGACATGGAGCTCAGCGACGCCGCCCACCGCTATGTGGCGGAGATCCTGGCGCTGATGCCCGAGGAGCGGCGTGTGTCACCCACCGAAGGGGACGAGGACACGGCTGACGCCCTGCCGGATCCCATGGCGGACACCGGGTCGCTGCTCGCCCAGGAGGTCGCGGCCGAGCTCGCGCAGCGAAGCGACGGGACGTCTGGAGGCGGTGACCCGACGGGGCGGTAGGGCGGGGGTGCGTCGGCGCGTCAGCGGACGCCGGCGTCGGTCAGGAAGGCCTCGATCGTGCTGGCCAGAGCGCCGGGGCACTCCTCCTGCGGGGTGTGCCCGCACCCCTCGAGCTCGACGTAGCGGGCACCGGGGATGGCTGCGGCCGTGCGTCGGTTCCAGGTGGGGCGGATCACGGTGTCGCTGTCACCCGAGACCACGAGGACCGGCACCTCGATGTCGGCCAGCACCTCGGAGAGGTTGGGTCGGGGACTGGCGTTGATGACCTCCCAGAAGCCGCGGTCCCAGCCCTCCACCCGCAGCATCCGCTGGTAGGGCTCGGCGTCCTCGGGGGTGGCGCGGGAGGGATCAGCCCAGGAGCTCGCGGTCCGTGCCACGTCCACCTCGCCGACGAAGCGTTGGATGAGGTGCGGGGCGATGCGCCGGGCCTGGGGGGAGCGCAGCAGGGGGCGCAGGGCGTTGGGCGGGCCGACGTCGCCGGTGATCGCCGGGCTGAGCAGCACCAGGGCACGGACCCGTTCCGGGTGCAGCAGGTACATCTCGAGGGCGTTGGTGCCGCCCGCGGAGGAGCCGACCAGGACCGCGTCCTCCACCTCGAGGTGGTCGAGCAGGTCCCAGCCGAGCAGCGCGGCGGCGCCCCGGGAGTAGGGGTTGACCTCACCCCACCGGTCGCGTTCGGGGCGCTCCGTGAGGCCGAAGCCGGGGCGGTCGAAGGCCACGAGCCGGTGGTCGCTCTCCAGTTGTGCGACCAGCCGGCGCCAGGTGGGGGCGCTGCCGTAGAAGTGGTGGGAGAGCAGCAGCGTGGTGGCCCCCGGCGCGCCGTGCACGGTGTGGTGCAGGTCCAGCCCACGGAACTCCTCGAAGCGGCTGTCGTCGTAGGCGAGTTCGCGGTGGTTCGCGGTGTCGGAGGCGGAGGCTGGTGGCACGAGCAGGGGACCTCCCAGGGCGACGGTGGCGAGGGCGCTGGTCAGCAGGAGCGAACGGGGCGGCATGGTCGGTGTTCGGACCTCCACGGCAGGTGGCTCGCCGGTGGGCCACAGGTAGGCTCGCGCCATGGAACCCTTCTCCGCAACCCGCTCATCGACCGTGACCGCCGGTTCTCCCCGACCGGGCGCGCCCGGGACCAGCGACCGGCACGTCCTGGTCGCCGTCGCCTGGCCCTACGCCAACGGCCTGTCGCACCTCGGTCACATCGCCGGCTGCTACCTGCCCTCGGACATCTTCGCCCGCTACCACCGCATCGCGGGCGACCGCGTGCTGATGGTGTCGGGGACCGATGCCCACGGCACGCCCATCACGGTCCTGGCCGAGCAGGAGGGCGTCACGCCCGCGGAGATCGTGGAGCGGTTCAACCCCCGCTTCCACGAGCAGTGGGAGCGGTTGGGTGTCGCTTTCGACCTGTTCACCACCACGATGACCGACAACCACCGCGAGGTCACCCACGAGATCTTCCGGGGGTTGAAGGACCACGGCTACATCGAGGCGCGCACCACGGACCAGTTCTACGACCCCGCGGCGGAGCGCTTCCTCCCGGACCGTTACGTGGAGGGCACCTGCCCCCACTGCGGTGCGGGCGATGCCCGTGGTGATCAGTGCGACACCTGTGGCAAGACCCTCGACCCCATCGACCTGATCGACCCGCGTTCCAAGCTGACCGGCGCCACCCCCGAGCCGCGGCCCACGGAGCACCTGTTCATCCTGCTCTCGAAGCTGCAGGAGGAGGTCGCGGCCTACCTCGCCTCCCGTGAAGGCTGGCGCAACCACGTCATCAACTGGGCCCAGGGCTTCGTCCGGGAGGGCCTGCACGACCGTGCGGTGACCCGCGACATCAGCTGGGGCGTGCCGCTGCCCGACGACCTCGAGCTCGAGGGCGCCGAGCGTAAGCGCGTCTACGTGTGGTTCGAGGCCGTCATCGGCTACCTGTCGGCGGCGAGGGAGTGGGCGCAGCGCTCCGGCGACCCCGAGGCCTGGCGGGAGTGGTGGGAGGACCCCGACGCGGAGAGCTACTACTTCATCGGCAAGGACAACATCCCCTTCCACGCCGTGTACTGGCCGGCGCAGCTGATGGGCAACCCGTCGCTGAACCTGCCCACCAACGTGCCCGCGAACCAGTACGTGACCTTCAAGGGTGCCAAGGCGTCGAAGTCGCTCGGTGTGGGACGTGCGGTGCTGGACTACCTCGAGGTGTTCGGGGCCGACGAGCTGCGCTACGGGCTGACCACCAACCTGCCTGAGTACAACGACGTCGACCTCACCGACGAGGAGCTGGTCCGTCGCGTCAACGACGAACTGGTGGCCACCTGGGGCAACCTGGTCAACCGGGTGCTGGCGATGACCCGGAAGAACTTCGACGGGACCGTGCCCGAGCCGGGCGAGCTCGACGAGGAGGATCTGGGCCTCCTGGAGACGGTGGATGCGCGGCTGCGCTCGGAGGCCGACCTGCTCGAGCAGGTCGAGCTGCGCCGGGCGCTGAAGGAGGCGATGGCGGGTGCGCAGGCGGCCAACATCTACCTCAACGCCCGCGAGCCCTGGAAGACGGCCAAGACCGACCGGCAGCGCACGGCCACCACACTGTGGACCGCGCTGCAGGCGATCGCCGGGCTGAACGTGGCGCTCGCACCCTTCCTGCCCTTCTCCGCCGCCAAGCTGCACGGGTGGCTCGGGCTGGACGGGACCATGCACGGGGCGGGGTGGCAGCGTCCCGAGGTGGTCGCGGGCACGGTGCTCGGTGCGCCATCCCCGCTGTTCGCCAAGGTCGAGCTCCCCGACACCGAGGACGCCTGATCCGCCGCCGGCCCCTCGCCGGCGCCACCCCTCGCTGGCGCGACCGTCGCCGGCTCCTCGCCGGGCCCCGCCAGCCTTCCGCCGGCCCCTGGCCAGCCCTCCTCCGGCCCTCCGCCGGAGCCCCCTGGTCGTTGCCTGGGCCAGGGCCCAGGTTCTGACCACGGTCGGGCCGGGGGCGGCGCGAGGACGCGTGTTGGTGGTCGCCTCCTGGGCCAGAGCCCAGGTGCGTGCCACCTCGTCGTCGCGGTCGCCTGCGTGCCACCCGGGCGCTGCCACCCGGGCGCTGCCACCTCGGTGCCGCCACCCGGGCGTCGCGGTCGCACCTGTGGCGCCCCGATGGCGACGCCGCGCCGCGGCTACTTGATGCCGGAGGTGGCGACGTTCTCCACGAAGTAGCGCTGGGCCAGCAC
>SKTN01000249.1 GCA_007117945.1 Nitriliruptoraceae bacterium
CTTCCTGGACGAGCCCACCACGGGGCTGGACCCCCGCTCGCGCAACCAGGTGTGGGCGATCATCCGGGACCTGGTCGCCGACGGGACCACGGTGCTGCTGACCACGCAGTACCTCGACGAGGCCGACCAGCTCGCCGGACGCATCGCCGTCATCGACCACGGACGGGTGATCGCCGAGGGCACCGGCACGCAGCTGAAGGCCTCGGTGGGCGCCGGCTCCCTGCACGTGCGCCTCCGCGCGCCACAGCGCCGTGCGGAGGCGGCCGAGGTCCTCGGGCGGGTACTCGGCAGCGAGGTACAGCTCGAGGCGGACCCCGCAGCACTGTCGGTGCGCGCCGACGAGGCCGGTCCCGCCGGGGCTGCGCTCAGCGCGCTGGACGTGGCCGGGATCGAGGTCGCCAGCGCCGGGTTCGGACAGCCCAGCCTCGACGAGGTGTTCCTCACCCTGACCGGCCGACCGGCCCACACCGACCCCGCTGCCACCGCGCCCGACGGCCAACCTGCACAGCGGGAGGTCCACCCGTGAGCGGCTCCACCCAGACCACCCAGACCACCGCGAGCCCTGAGAACGTCCAGCTCGCGCCCGATGCGATCCGCGGCGTGCTGGCCAGCGGTGCCCGTCCCGACGCCCCGTCCCGTGCGGCCACCGCCGGGGTGTTCTGGTGGCGTGCGATGCTCAAGATCAAGCACATCCCCGAGCAGCTGTTCGACGTGACGATGTTCCCCGTCATCTTCCTGCTGATGTTCACCTACCTGTTCGGCGGCGCCCTGGCGGGCTCCACCAGCGCGTACCTCCAGCAGGTGCTGCCCGGCATCCTCGCCATGACCGTCGCGATGATCACGATGTACACGGGCCTGACCCTCAACCGCGACATCGAGAAGGGGGTCCACGACCGGTTCCGCTCGCTGCCGATCTGGCGTCCGGCCCCGCTGGTCGGCGCCCTGCTCGCCGACGCCGTGCGCTACACCATCGCCGCCACGGTGATCATCACCCTGGGGCTGATCCTCGGCTTCCGCCCCGACGCCGGACCCGTCGGGGTCGTGCTCGCCGTGGCGCTGTTGCTCGTGTTCTGCTTCGGGTTGTCGTGGATCTGGACCCTGCTGGGGCTGAAGATGCGCTCGGAGAACGCCCTGATGGGCGCGTCGATGATGGTGCTGTTCCCGCTGACGTTCGTCTCCAACGTCTTCGTGCCACCGGAGACCCTGCCGTCGTTCCTGGAGTCGGTGGTGGAGGTCAACCCCCTCACCATCCTCGTCACCGCCATGCGTGGGCTCATCCACGGGAGCGAGGTCACCGCGGAGATCGGCATCGTGCTGGCCATCAGCGCCGGCCTCGTCGCCGTCTTCGGCCCCCTGACCCTGCGCGCCTACCAGCGCCACACGTGAGCGGCACCGCCGGCAGGGTGGCCACGTGACGCTGCTGTGGCCCGCGCTGGCCGTCATCGGCGGGCTGGTGCTGCTCGTGACGGCGGCGGAGGTGTTCGTCGGCGGTGCGGAGGGCGTCGCCGTGCGTCTGCGCTGGTCCCCGGCGGTGATCGGTGCGGTGGTCGTCGGCTTCGGGACCTCGCTGCCCGAGCTGGTGGCCTCCGCGGTGGCCGCCCTCGCCGGGGAGCCCGACCTGGCGATCGGTAACGCCGCGGGTTCCAACGTCGCCAACCTCCTCCTGATCCTGGGCGTCGCAGCGCTCATCGCCCCGATCCGTGGTGGAGCGCGGGGACCGGGCCGTGACATCGCCATGGCCAGCGGCGCCGGCCTGGCGCTGATCGGCCTCGCCGCCGATGGCCGCCTCGGCCTGCTCGATGCGGCGCTCCTGCTGGTGGCCCTCGCAGCGGCCACGGGCTGGCAGTCCCTGCGCGCCCGCAGCACCGCTGCCCGCGACACCACCGCTGCGCCGGGGGCCCGAGGCCCCCGCACGCCGCTGGCCCTGCGCATCAGCGGAGGGCTCGTCGGCGTGATCGCCGGGGCGCAGGCCCTGGTGTGGGGGGCCACCTACATCGCCACGGCGCTCGAGGTCCCGTCGATCGTCGTGGGGTCGGTCATGGTTGCGGTCGGGACCTCACTCCCCGAGCTCGCCACGGCGACGGCGTCGGCGCGCCGCGGCCAGACCGAGCTGTTGATCGGCAACCTGATCGGCTCCAACCTGTTCAACACCCTCGGGGTCGTCGGCGTCGCTGCCCTGATCGGGGCGAGCAGGGGTGACGCGCTCAGGGTGGACACCGCCGCGCTCGGGGTCGTGGTCGCCGCGGGGTTCGTCACCTGTGCGGTGGGGCTGTGGCTGTGGCGCCACCCGCAGGTCAGCCGGCCCGCCGGAGCGGCACTCGTCCTCCTCTACGCCGCGGCGATCCCCCTCCTCGTCGCCGTCAGCTGAGCGCTGACCGCCGCCACTAGCGTTGCGCCGGATGAGCATCGAGGCTGCAGGGGCGTGGCGTCGCCAGCGGCCCCGGCGAGGGAGCGAGGAGGTCTGCGTGGCCGCGAGCGAACCGGACACCGATCGCCTCCGCACGCGGCTGGCCGAGCTCGGCGGACCACCTCCCGCCCCCCAGCCGGAGCCGAGCGAGCTGTCGACGGGTCCCGCATCGCAAGGGTGGGTCGCCGTACCCGAGCAGGACGACGCCGCCGTGCAGGCCAGGACCGGTCGCACCTGGGACGAGTGGCGGGCGGTGATCGACGGATGGTCCGGCCACGAGCAGGGACACGCCGAGGTGGCACGGTGGCTGCAGGAGGAACACGGCGTCGACGGCTGGTGGGCGCAGAGCATCACCGTGGGGTGGGAGCGCATCACCGGACGACGGCTGCCGGGCCAGGCGGCGGACGGCACCTTCACGGCGAACCGGTCCGCGACGATCACGACCGACGCGTCGGTGCTCGGCGGGCTGCTGCGGGACGAGGCTGCCCGGCAGTGGCTGTTCCCCGGTCTGGCACCACAGCTGCGCTCCCGGCCCTCCTCCAAGAACGTGCGCATCGCACTGACCACCGGGGTCGTGGAGATCGCCATCGCGGCCAGGGACGGGGGACGTGCCACGGTCACCGTGCAGCACGGCAAGCTGCCCTCCCCCGCCGAGGTCACCCGCTGGAAGGCCTACTGGGGTGACTGGCTGGCGGCGCTCGACGACGGCTGACCCCGGCGGGTTGACGGCGGCCACCACCGCGGTGTTGGGGTTCCCCGGGTGGTCGGGACCTGGGCTCACGCCCAGGTCCCGACCACCCGACGCCGCACGACCGGCTGGGACCGCCCCACGCCGCACGACCGGCTGGGACCGCCCCACGCCGCACGACCTTGGGACCCCGCCACCGCACCGCGAGGGTCCGCGGTGCACCGACCCTGCGGTGACGATCGCGGTATCACCCCCGGGTGGAGATGATCGTGGTGCCCGCGGGGACCAGGTCGTGGAGCTCGATCACGTCGTCGTTGAACATGCGGACGCAGCCGCGGCTCGCCGCCTGGCCGATCGACGCGGGCTCGTTGGTGCCGTGGAATCGGATCAGCGTGTCGCGGCCATCACGGTGCCAGTTCAGGGCCCGTGGACCCATCGGGTTGTCGGGGCCGGGTCCGACGACCTCCGGCAGACCCGCACCCCAGCCCTCCGGCGCGGGGTTGGTCCACGTCGGCTCGACGCGCTTGGCGCCCACCGTGAACACCCCGGTGGGGGTCGGGTTGCCGGGCTGGCCCACCGCCACCGGCCACTCGCGGACCACCTCACCGTGGCGGTACAGCTGGAGCTCCCGACGATCGAGGTGCAACAGCAGCACGTGCTCGTGGTCATCGGCGGTGACAGCGGGTTGGCGGGTGTCCGTGTCCAGCTCGACCCGGTCGGCGCCGCCGCGGATCGCCTCGATGATCCGCTTCTGCGCCGCCGCGGTGTCCAGGCTGCGCCCGCGGCGCTCCTCGACGATGTCCAAGCGCCCCGAGGACCAGTCGAGCTCCGCGTCCCGGGCGGGACGCTCGACCTCCTCGGCGAGGTCCTGCACCACCGCCGCGATCAGCTCCTCAGGTACGACCAGCGGCAGCTCGTCGGGAGCGTCCGGCAGGTCGGCCTCGACCTCCTCCGCCGTCGGATCCCAGCGATCGAGCACCGCATCGACGTCCGGCTCGACGTCCAGCTGCCGGGGGCGCAACGTCCGCTCGGCGTCCGCGGCGGCGACGGTGATCTCCCGGTCGATGGCCGTGGTCGCCAGCTCGTCGAGTCGCTCGGCGACGACCGCCAGCTGCGCCGTGGCCACATCAGGCTCGATGGTGCTCACCGGCA
>SKTN01000183.1 GCA_007117945.1 Nitriliruptoraceae bacterium
GCCGCACCGGAGGAGCCGCGGGCGCGGACCTGGCCCGACCGCAGCCACCTCGCCGGGCGCTACGCCCTGGAGGAACCCATCGCCTCGGGTGGTGCGGCCATCGTCTGGCGCGCCTTCGACGAGAACCTGTCGCGCACCGTGGCGATCAAGCTGCTGCACCCCCACCACGCCAACGAACCCACCGTGGTGGAGCGGTTCGAGCGCGAGTCCCGCTCCGCGGCCCAGCTCAACCACCCCAACGCCGTGCGGATCTACGACACCGGACGTGAGGACGACCTGGTCTACCTCGTGATGGAGCACGTCGACGGTCCCAGCCTCAAGGAGGTGCTGGACCGGCACGAGGAACTGGATCCCGGAACGGTCGCCGCCCTGGGCGAGCAGGTCGCCGCCGCCCTGGGTGAGGCCCACCGCCACGGCCTGGTCCACCGCGACATCAAACCGGCCAACATCCTCATCGCCGCCGACGGAACGGTGAAGGTCACCGATTTCGGCATCGCCAAGGCGCTGTCCTCCACCGACGCGACCCTGACCACGCCCGGCACGGTGGTGGGGACCGCCGCCTACGTCGCCCCCGAGCAGCTCGAGGACGGCGAGATCGACGCCCGTGCGGACATCTACGCCCTCGGCGTGGTCCTGCACGAGACCCTGACGGGACGCCCGGCCTTCCACGGCGACACGCCCACCGCCACCGCTGCGATGCGGCTGTCCCACGACCTGCTGCCGCCCCGGCAGCTGCGCGCCGACGTGCCCCGGGCGCTCGACGACGTCGTGGTGCGCGCCACGCGACGTGACCGCGTCGACCGCTTCGACGACGGCGACGCCATGGCGGCGGCACTGGCCCCCGCGGTCACCGCCAAGCCCAACGAGGTGACCGCTGGCCTGCTCACCGACACCGCGACCGACGAGCCCCAGGCCCTGCCCGCGATCCGCGACGAGCGCCCCTACTCGGGTCCGATGCCGGCCACCCGCCGGGAGTACGCCCGGCGGCTCGCGGCGGCGGTGGTGGGCGGGATCGTGCTCACCCTGGTGGCGGTCTTCGCCTACGACGCGCTGCAGGAGACCGACGCCAGCGAACCCTCGACGCCCACGGCGGTCGTGCACCCCGTCGAGCAGGTGCTGGTCTACGACCCGAGCTCGCCGGGACAGGGCGACAACCCGGAGCTCGCCGTCAACGCCGTCGATGGGGATCCCCAGACCACCTGGGTCACCGAGGCCTACGACGACCGGGAGTTCGGGGAGGGCAAGGACGGGATCGGCCTGGTCTTCGACCTCGGCCAGAGCCGCGACGTGCGGGGTGTGACCCTCGAGCTGGCGCGCGGCGGCCTCGCCGTGGAGCTCTACGCCAGCGACACCCTCCCCGCGGAGATCACCAGCCCCGGCGCGTGGGGTGAGCCACGCGCCTCCCAGAACGACACCCTCAGCCAGCAACCCTTCTCCTTCAACACGACCACGGAGCGCTACTGGCTGCTGTGGATCACCGGGCTCAGCGCGGGCACCAGCGACGAGTTCACCGCCGAGGTGGCGCAGGTGCGCTTCCTCGGCCCCTCCTGAGCCGCCGATGCCGGCGGCCGAGCCCACCCCCAGCGACGAGGTCCTGCTCGCCCGCTACCTCGACACCGAGGTGGACCGTGCGGACCGCGAAGCGGCCTTCCACGCCCTGGTCGACCGCTACCACCGCCGGGTGTTCGCGGTGTGCCTACCCGTGCTCGGATCGGTGAGCGACGCCGAGGACGCGACCCAGGAGACCTTCCTCAAGCTCGCCCGCAACGCCGCCTCCTTCCGTGGGGACGCCAAGCTGTCCACCTGGCTGTACCGGGTGGCACGCAACGTGTGCACCGACCACGTCCGCCACGACGCCCGCCGCCCCTCCACCCCGGTCGCGGAGGTCGGCGACCTCGATGCCGCCCCGGTGGAGCCCGACGCGAGCCCGGGCACCGACGCGGCGGTCAGCGTCCGCTGGGCGCTCGAGCAGCTGGATCCGGTGTCCCGCCGGCTGCTGGTGCTGGTCGCCGTCGAGGGGCTGAGCTACGCCGATGCGGCCGCAGCCAGCGACCTGGCCACGGGCACGGTCAAGAGCCGCGTCTCCCGGGCGCGCGCCCGGCTCGCCCAGCTACTGCACGATGCAACCGCGACGGACGAGCGGACGTCCCACCCATGAGCACCCCGACGCCGGACGGAGCCGGCTCCGAAGGGAACCGTGTGGACGACCTGGAGCGCCTCACCAGCTACCTCGATGGGACGCTGGGAGCCGACGAGCGTGCCGCCCTCGAGGCGGAGCTCGCCGGCGACGCCGCGCTGCGCTCCCGGCTGGCCGCCCTGGAGCAGGCCGACCACGCCCTCGAGGCCCTGGAGGCGACCCCGCTACCCGAGGGAGCACGCCACCGGCTGGATGCGCGCCTGGCCGACACCCTCGACGAGGTCCTGGGCCCGGCGCCTGCCGCCAGCGAGGCCGACGCACCCCTGGCGCCGACCACGGCGGCGGCATCGGGGCGGAGGGGTGATGAGCTGGCCAGGCGCCGCGACGCGCGGCGACGGCCGGTGGTCACGGCCACGGCCGGTGTGGCCGCGGGCCTGGTGCTGCTGGCCGGTGGGGTGGTCGGGCTCGGCCAGCTCTCCCCAGGCGCCGACGACGAGGCGGCCATGCAGCCGGCCGATCAGGTCGAGGAGGCGGCGGAGGACGGCGATGCGCAGCCCGCCGGCGTGGACGACACCCTGGCCGCCGACCTGCCCGTGGTCATCGACGAGGGCCGCACCTCCGACGAGGAGGACGCGCAGCGCCTGCTCGGTGACCCCCAGCTCCAGGCCCTGGCGCAACGTGGGCTGAGTGTCGAGGAGGGGGCGGCGCTGGCCGAGGACGTCCAGCGCCGGGTGCTGGGTGCGCCGGGCGACGGCCCCTCCACCCTGTCCGAGGAGGACGGGGACGGCGAGGTGACGCCGGACAGCGAGCCCGCCCCGCAGGATGATGCGGGCATGGACGTCGAGGCCGACGAGGAGGCCCGTGGTACCCCGGGACCGGCTCCGGCAGCCCTGCTCACCCGGGACGGCGAGCAGCTGGCCCCCGCGGTCGCCGAGGACCTGCGGCGGTGCCTGGCGGAGCTCCTCGACCCCGGCGAGCAGGCCGTGCCCGCGGCGATCGAACTCGTGACGCTCGACGGGGGCGATGCGGCCATCTTCGGCCTGCTGACCCTCGATCCGGACACCGGCGCCTTCAGCCGGATCGAGGCGTGGACCCTGGCCCTGGACACCTGCCAGGTGCTGCGCTTCGACCAGTCGTGAGGGGGGCGGTGGCTACCGCGCCCGGACCACGATCCAGCCGCCGTACACCGCTGCGGGGTAGGCCAGGAAGATGATGCCGCCCGGCGCCGTTCCGATGCCGGCGAAGGCCAGGCCGATCGCGACGGTGAACCCGGCGAAGGTCAGGGCGATGGCCCGCACGTAGGGCGAGTCCCGCTCCTCGCTGGCCCAGTACACCGCGCGTGCCACGCCCCACCCGATGGCACCGGCGGAGATCAGCAGGAGGAAGCCGCCCTGGAGCACCGGGGCGAGGATCAGGCCACCGAGCACGGCCGCGGCGACACCCACGACCGTGGCGCGGACCCCGACGTGGGGTGCCAGGCGGCCTCCCGACCCCTGGTCGCCGGAGGAGGGACCGGCGCTACCCGAGCCGCCGGACGCGCGGCGGTTGACGCTGGCGCTGAGGCGCTCGAAGGCCCCGCCGCCGGCCCCCGCTGCCTGGCGCCGACCGACCGTCCCATCGAGGTGACGCGCGCAGTCCGGACACTTGTAGCCCACAGCGGCTTCCCGACCGCAGTCCGTGCAGATCGGGTCGTCGCACGCGGAGCACCGCAGCCGGGTCTCCACCGAGGGGTGGCGGGCACAGGGGCGAGGTTCAGCCATGCCCGACAGCGTACTGCGACACGACCCGGTTCCCCGTCGCCAGGCCCCGTGCAGCCGCCCGGCCAACGCTGATCCGGGCCCCGGACCCCGCGGGCACGCGGTGGCCCCGGGGGCGGCTCGCACCAGGACCACCAGGCCGAGGTCAGGGTCCGGAGCAGGAGGGTGCCCTCCGCGTGTCGTGGCGGTGTCGCCCGAGGGTCGATCCGGTGGCCGGACCCCGCCGATCGCCTGCGGGGGAATACCGTGCACCGGCGCGCCGTTACGTTCCCCGAGGCGCCGCCCCGCGGCGCGACCACGGTGCGCCGTCGAACCGCACGACCATCTCCTCCAGGTGCGCGCGACCGCC
>SKTN01000033.1 GCA_007117945.1 Nitriliruptoraceae bacterium
CCGCTCGTTGGGCTGGACCCCACCGTTCTCGAAGGCCCAGGAGCGGTGCGTCAGGGCACGGTCGAGCAGGCCCAGGTCGTCGAGATGGACGTCGAGGGCCGCGGCCAGCTCGGCTGCACCGGGGCGGGCGTCGGGGTCGGCGTGCGCGCCCACGTCCGCCTCAGTCGACCTCGACGACCTCACGACCGGCGTAGGTGCCACAGGTGGCGCACACGGTGTGGGGACGCGTCGGGGCCTTGCACCGCTTGCAGGTGGCGTAGGCGGGCGCGGAGGTCTTGAGCCACTGCGCCTTGCGGTGACGGGTCCGGGAACGGCTCAGCTTGCGCTTCGGGACGGCCATGACGGCTCCTGTGGGGTGGGGGTCGGTCCGGTTGATCTGGAAGGGGTGCGGGGCTGGAGGCTGCGGGGCTCGGGTGTGGACTACAGGCTGCTCGTGCGCCCGCACGGGCCTCAGCCCGGTGGGAGGTCGAGCTGCTCGAGGGCGGCCCAGCGGGGATCCGGCTCGCTGCCGGGGCGGTGACCGCAGTCCCCGGCGTTGCGATCCGCGCCGCACTCCGGGCAGAGCCCGAGGCACGCGTCGTCGCACAGCACCTGCACGGGCAGGTCGATCAGGAGCGCGTCACGGGCCAGGGTCGACAGGTCGAGGGCGGTGCGGTCGTCGATCAGCTCGTAGCCGGGGTCGTCCTCCTCACCCTCCTCGCGGCGGGTGGGATCGATGAACAGCTCCGTGACCTGGGCCTCGAGGTCGTGGGCGCCGAGCTGCAGGCAGCGGGCGCAGGCGATCTCCACGTGGTAGCCGATCGCGCCGCGGACCAGGATCCCCTCGACGACCGCATCGAGGTGGAGGTCGAGCTCCACGGGGTCGTGCACCGACGACACGGTCGGGCCCCAGGGATCGGTGCCGAACTCCGCAGCCGGGACCGCACGCGACAACGCCCGGGTCTCACCCGGGTGACCGACGAGGTCGACGATCGGGACGCGCACGGCAACGCACTCCGCTGTGGGGATGGTCGAGGAAGGGTGCCACGGGCCGCGGGGAGGTGTGGCAGGGCCGCTGGGCACGGCTGATCGGCGTCCCGGAGGGACGGCCGACAGGTCAGGGTAGCAGGACCCGCTCAGCGCTCCGTGTGCTCGTCGAAGGGGTCGTCGTCGAGGGGGACGTCGATCCCGGTCCCGCCGAGGGCGGCGTCCTCGTAGCGATCCGTGTCGGTGGAATCCGGAGCGTCGTCGTCGCGCTCGTCGCCGAGGGCGTCGGTGTCGAGGCCGCCCCGCAGCTTGGCCCGGCCGCGCTCGACGGCGCCGAGGGTCTTCTGGAGCACCACCTCGAAGTTGGCGAGCTTGGCGTCGACGTAGTCCTCGGCTTCGAGCCGGATGCGACGCGCGTGCTCGCGTGCCTCGCTGACGATGCGCTGGCCCTCCGCCTCGGCGGTGCGCACGACCTCCTGCTGGGAGACCAGGCGCTCCTGCTCCGAGCGGGCCTGCTCGAGGATGTCGTCGGCGTCGACCTGGGCGCGCTCGAGGATGTCGTCGCGCTCCTTGATCACCCACCTGGCCTGGGTCAGCTCGTCGGGCAGCGCCTCGCGCAGGTCGGCGACCAGCCCGTCGATCTCCGCCCGGTTGAGCATCACCGAGGCGGACAACGGCACGGTCTTGGCCTCACCCACGAGCCGCTCGAGCTGGAAGAGCTTGGCTTCGACGTCCGGCGGAACGCCGCGCTGCTCGCTCATGGTCCGCCCTGTTCGCTGGGTGTGCTGTGCGCGTCGTGGAGGGGTGGTGACGCCGCGATCGTAGCGCCCGGGACCGCGGCTCCCGCGGGCCGGTTGCCCCCCAACGGCCGGGGCTGCGACCTTCCGCCCGGTACGGGGCGCGTCTCAGGCGAGCTTGGCCTGGAGGGCCGCGGCCACCCGGGGTGGCACGGTGCCGTCGATGGCACCGCCGTAGCGCGCGACCTCCTTGACCAGGGAGCTGGAGAGGTAGGAGTGCTCGGGGCTGGTGGACATGAAGAGCGTCTCCACGCCCCCGATGCGCTGGTTCATCTGCGCCATCTGCAGCTCGTACTCGAAGTCGCTCACGGCGCGCAGGCCCTTGCAGACCAACCGGATGCCACGGGCGTTGCAGAAATCGACGAGCAGCCCCTGGAAGCTCTCGACGGTGACGTTGTCGAGGTCGGCGACCTCGTCCTCGATCAGGGCGATGCGTTCCTCGGCGGTGAACAGCCCCTGCTTGCGGGGGTTCTCCAGCACCGCGACCACGACCGCGTCGAACCTGCCGGCGGCCCGTCGGACCACGTCGAGGTGACCGAGGGTGATCGGGTCGAAGCTGCCGGGGCAGACGGCCGCGACGCTCACGGTGGCTCCTGTTCGGTGTCGGTGGGGGTGCCAGGTGGCTGGGGGCGGACGGGGGGCGGACCGGGGGGGGCTGACCCCGCGGGGGGGCGGACCCGGGTGTGGGGCGCCCGCCGTCGGTCACGCTAGGCCACCCGCTGCGCCCGGTGGAGCACCGTGCTGCCGTAGCGCCGCGGTTCCTCGGCGACGTAGCCCTCGGGCCAGGTGGGGGCCGCCTCGCGGCTGCCCCGCTCCACCACCACCACGGCCCCCTCGGCGAGGTGCGGGGCCAGGGCGGCCAGCATCGCGTCCACCTCGCTGCCCGCCAGCCGGTAGGGCGGGTCGGCGAGCACGAGGTCGAAGGGTGCCCCCGGCGGGTCACCCGCCAGGGCTGCGGCCACGTCCGCGGCCAGCACCTCGACCCCGGACAGCCCCACCACCTCGATGTTGTCGCCGAGCACCTCGAGGGTCCGACGGTCGCGTTCCACCAGCGTGACCCGGGCGGCGCCGCGGGAGGCGGCCTCCAGGCCGAGGGCGCCGCTGCCGGCGTAGAGGTCGAGGACGCGGGCTCCGGGCAGGAGGGCCTGCAGGGAGGAGAACAGCGCCTCGCGGACCCGGTCGCCGGTGGGCCGGACCTCGCTGCCGGGTGGCGCGGCGATCCGCCGTCCCTTGGCACGACCGGCGATGATCCGCATCAGCCGGCGGCGGGCTGCGGAGCCGGCCCGTCGGTGACCTCGGGGACCGGTGGCCCGGTGACGGCGGCGTCGGCAGCACCGGTGTGGTGCAGCACGAAGGCCAGCACCCGCGCCTCGTCACGCCAGGCGTCGTAGCGCCCGGAGCGCCCCGCATGCCCGGCCCCGAGCTCCGTGCGCAGCAGGATCGGTCCCCCGCCCGTGGCCGTCACCCGGAGCTTCGCCACCCACTTGGCGGGCTCCCAGTACTGCACCCGCGGGTCGTTCAGCCCTGCGGTCACCAGCATCGCGGGGTAGTCGGCGGCGGCGACGTTGTCGTAGGGCGAGTACCTGGCCATCACCTCAAGGTAGGTGGGGTCCTGCGGGTCGCCCCACTCGTCGTACTCGATGACCGTGAGCGGGATCGAGGGGTCCGACATCGTGGTGACCACGTCGACGAAGGGGACCTCGGCCACCGCGGCCGCCGCCAGGTCGGGGCGCAGGTTGAGCGCCGCGCCGATCAACAGCCCCCCGGCGGATCCTCCCCGGACGGCGAGCCGGTCGCGGGCGGTGACGCCGTGGGCCACGAGGTGGTCCGCGCAGGCCACGAAGTCGGAGAAGGTGTTGGGCTTGGCGAGGAACTTGCCGTCCTCGTACCAGCGCCGACCCATCTCCCCGCCGCCGCGCACGTGGGCGATGGCGAAGATCACCCCGCGCTCCAGCAGGCTGAGCCGCACGGGCGAGAACGCCGGGTCCATCGACAGCTCGTAGCTGCCGTAGCCGTACAGCAGCGCAGGCGCGGTGCCGTCCAGGTCCACGTCGGCGCGGCGGACCAGGCTGATCGGGACGCGGGTGCCGTCGGGGGCGGTGGCCCACTCCCGCCAGGACACGAACCGGTCCCGGTCGTAGCCGCCGCGCACGGGCTGCTGCTTGAGCAGACGGCGCTCGCCGGTCTCGAGGTCCAGGTCGAGCTCCTGCACGGGCGTGGTCAGGGAGGTGTAGCCGAAGCGCAGGGTCCGGGTCTCGAAGCCCGGGTTGGCACCGAGGCCCGCGGTGTAGACCTCCTCGTCCATCGCCAGCACCTCGCCCTCGCCGGTGGCGGGGTCGCAGACGCGCAGCTGGGTGCGGGCCTGGCTGCGTTCGGAGAGGAGCAACTGGTCGGCGAAGACGTCGGCGGCCTCCAGGCGGATGCCGGGGCGGTGGCCGATCAGGTCGATCCAGTGCTGGCGCCCGGGGGTGGCCAC
>SKTN01000433.1 GCA_007117945.1 Nitriliruptoraceae bacterium
GCGTGGTCCCCGGACATGACCCCGTCTCGCGGGGAGGGGCTGTGACCAGCGTGGTTGTCCGGAGCCAGGAGACGAGCGATGCGCGGTGACCGGCGGGCGTTGGTGCAGCGGTTCCATGGACACCTCCATGACGTGTGGACCCGGCTCGCCCGGTCGGTCCCGGGAGGGTGGGTCGAGGAGGCGAGCGGCATGCGGTGTATCGCCACGGGATCGAGCAGCCCGTCGTTCAACCTGGCGCTGTCGGCCGAGGGCTTGCGCGAGCCGCAGGCAGCATTGGCAGCGGCCCACGACCGTTTCGCCGGGGCCCGGCTGCGGTGGCTGTTGAAGTTGCAGCCGGAACTCGACCGCGCGGTGGTGGAGCAGGCACGACGCCGTGGCCTCGAGTTCGACGAGGAGCCGGTCTTCGGGATGCCCATCCGAGCCTGGGCCGCGAGGGCGGAGGTGACGTCGGACGCCGCACTGTCGATCGACGTGGCCGGACGGGACACCATCCACGACGCCGTCCACTGCTTCGCGGCGGCGTTCGACGCGGCCCCGGAGGAGGTCGGCCGTGAGCTCGGACCCAACCTGCTGACGGTCCCGACCTTCACCGTGTTCGTCGGGTACGTGGCGGGGGAGCCGGTCGCCAGCTCCATGCTGGCGACCACGCGCGACGTCGGCCTGGCGGGCATCTACAGCGTCGCCACCCGCCCGACGCAGCGTGGTCGGGGCTTCGGGACCGCCCTGACGGCCGCGGCGCTCGCCGAGGCGGGCCGGCAGGGCTATGACACCGCCGTCCTCGAGCCCTCACCGTCGGGCGAGGCGATGTACCGGCGGATGGGCTTCGAGCCCCTCACCACCTACCTCGAAGCGGTCGTCTCACCCGGCGACGGGTGCTGACGCCCCTGGGGGCACGACGTGCCTGCCCACCACCTCGGGACCTGGGCACCAGCCGCGACCCACGAAACGACGCGCGCCGGGCAGGTACGTCTGGCACTACCGGGTCGAAGGTGCGGTCGCCAGGATGTCGCGGTGCGGTATGCGGCGGTGCGGTTCGGGTCACCGACCTCGCCACTGCGCGACAGCGACCGTCGCTGAGGAGTTGGATCGGTGGGCAGCCCGGCCTGTGGGTGACGGGGCGCGAGCCCTCGGACCAGGAGCACAGCGCATGACCGTGTCAGGTGCACGATCCGTTGGCGACCAGCGGCATGGCCGGGAGTCCCAGGAGTTCACGCGGCTGGTGAACCTCAGCGACGCGGTGTTCGCCATCGCCATGACCTTGCTGGTGCTGACGGTCGATGTCCCCGACGTGCCCGCCCCCGAACTGGCCGCTGCGCTGCTCGGAGACCTGCCACAGATCGGCGCCTACGCCCTGGCCTTCGCGCTCGTGGCCAGCCAGTGGTACGCGCACCGCAGGCTGTTCCAGCGCCTGGCATTCAGCGAGCCAGGCCTGACCACGATCAACCTCGCCTGGCTCGGGTTGGTCGCCCTCGTACCGTTCCCGACCAGCGTCCTGGGCGCGCGTCCGACCGCGACCGCCGCCGTCGCGCCGTTCCTGGCGTTGTTCGTCGTGGTCGGCTTGGGCTACATCGCGCTCATCGCACGCGCACAGGCCGTCGGCGCCTGGATCGAGCCCCTGCCTACGCCCGTGTACCGGCGCATCGTCGCCGCCTTCACCCTCGGCGCGGCCACCCTGGTGATCGGGGTCGCCGTCGCCTTCTGGGTTCCCTGGCTCGCCCTCCTGCTCGCCGTACTGCAGAGCGCCCCGGTCGTCCTCGTGCTGCACCGCCTGCCGGCTGGCTATCGCCACTGGTTCTGATGGCCAAGCGGTGCGCTGGTCTTCACGGGATCGAGGTCGAGGTGTCCAGGAGTTCGGTGGCGGTTCGCGAGCGCAGCAGGGAGCCGTAGCCGAAGCCGACAGCGAGACCTGCGGCGTGGGCGGCGCTGCTGACCCAATCGCCGATACCGACGACCGGTGCGAGCTGGGCGACCAGCAACACGACCACGAGCTTGTCGAGGGGGAACCTGTCCCACCCTGCCCGACGTGGCAAGGCCGCCAGGGCGCCCGCCAGACCCAGGAACGCCGCCGACGGACCGAGGGAGCGTGCATCGAACCCGGTCGCCTCAGCGGTGGCGACCAGCGCCAGCGAGCCGGCGAGTCCGGCGAGCAGATAGACGCCCAGCAGGTGGGCCGATCCGGCGAAGCGTTCGATGCGGGAACCGAACAGCCCGATGCTCAGGACCGTTGCGGCGATGTGGATGACCACCTGCGTCGAGAAGAAGACGGTCAGCAGCGTCCAGGGCTGCGCCGCGACGCCCTCCCAGCTCGGTGGCAGCGAGACGAGATCGAAGAGTCGGGCATCGAGGTTGATCGCCACGAAGACCAGGACGTTGACGAGGATCAACGCGGTCGACATCGGTGCCGCAGCGATGGCGGCGCGGATCTTCGACGGGTGCACGGCGGTTCCTTTGCTTCCGGCTGACGATGCTGGGGCAGTGAGCGACCCCGACGGCCCGGCCTGCAGCACCTCGTCGATGCGCTCGCTGGGCGGCTGAGCTGCCCGGCGGCCTCACTCGCAGCGAGACCGGCAGGCGCCCAACAACGTCGTTCCCTTGCAGCGGCGGGCCCGTCGTCATGACCTGACCGGGCTGCGGCAGCGTGGGTGGCGCGCCCGACATCATCCGGGCGTCCGATGGCGGTGGTCAGGGGCAACAGTCCCATCCGGGCGGAGGCGGAGCACGAGGAGTGCCGCATCGACGCGCGGTCGACGTCCGCATGCCCGACACCGACCGGGATCCACGGGCGCAGCTGCTGACGCCGGAGCGACTGACGGCGCACACACCAGCACGGTCAGCCCGAACACGATGCAGGCGGGCCGTCCTCACCACCGGGGGACCGTGCCTGGGCTCCAGCCCAGGGATCGACCCTGGAGGGCCCTGGCGCGCGCAGAGCTGGTATCCGCACGCGCAGCACACGTGGGCCCGGGTGATCGCGCTGCGGTTGCGCTCCGGGGGCGAGGGCCCACGCCCTCGGTCGATGTCGGCGGTATCCGCTCGGGTCTTCATCGGTGCGGGTGGTCCGCGACGCGACCTCGGTTCGGCGCGGGAGGTGCTGCGATGGGGAGCCAGAGCGAAGGTAGCCGACAGCGTCCTCGCACCGCCGGCGGAACTGCTGCCGCTGCTGATCGGGATCGTGCTGCTCGTCGTCGGCGCGCACACGTGGCTGTGGCGACGGGACCGGCGGCCGCTCATCCGGGTGCTGACCGTGGTGCCGGTGATCGTGCTGGCCTATGCGGCGTCGAACAGCAGGTCCTCTGCGGGGACCAGCCGGCAGTTCGTCGCGTCGCCGCAGCCGCCGTCGCTGACCGCGATCGCGCCGGGGCATGCGATCGGTGGCTCCTCCGGTGATGTGGCCTCCGTCGGTGGCGCGCGCAACCTCGCGTTCGCCGGGGTATCCAGGCAGGACCAGGACGCCGACGCGGCGTTCCCGGGTTCCTACGGCCGGGTCAACGCGTGTGCCGATGCGGATCCGTCGTGCCGCGTGAACCAGGCACTGCGTGGTCAGCACGTGGCCATGGAGGAGGGCGACTTCAGCAACTCCTCCGACAGCAACCCCTGGCAGCAGCTGACGCCGGAGCGGTTGGCGGGTGATATCACCGTGAGTGAGATCTGCCCCGACGCTCCGGCCCACCCGTGGTGTGCGGGGACCCACGTGAGGACCTCGATCCTGGCCCGGCGGTCCAGATCGGGTCGAAGGCCCGTATCGACGGTGGGTGGGCAGACGGATGATGGTCTTCCGGCCTGGCATGCGTTCAGGCCGGTCTGGGGAACGGTCGTGGTGCCCCGATGGTGTGGTTCCCGCACCGCACTGGGGTACTCCCGCCCGTGCTGGCGAAGGCTGGTGGGCCTGAGCGGATGCCTGACCGCCGCGGCCCTGGCGCTGTTGGTCGCCGCTGGCCCCGCGTCGGCTGAGCCGGGCGACGACGATGCGACCGAGGCGGTGAGCGAACCCGCGGACGAGACCGCGGGCGAGGCGGAACCGACCGGACACCCGGTCACAGACGACATCGACCACGGTGCGACGGCGGTGGAGCCTTCATCGGACGGTGAGAGCCCTGACGCAGGCGCGCCGAGTACGCCGGCCGCCGAGCCGATGGCCGCGGACCCGGGCGAGGATCCGGGTGATGCCCTCGAGGGCGGAGAGCTCCCCAGCAGCGCAGGAGACGGGTCGGCGGTCGCC
>SKTN01000062.1 GCA_007117945.1 Nitriliruptoraceae bacterium
CCTCTCTGGTGGAAGGTGACGGGGCGCGGTCGGGACGGGCGGTGCGGGAGGGTGGAGGGACATGGACGGGCTCAGGCGGCGTTGGCGTCGGCGACGGCCTGCAGCGCCTCGGCGATCGCCGCCAGGGCGAGGTCGACCTCCTCGCGGGTGATGATCAACGGCGGTGCCAGGCGAAGGACGTCGCCGCCCACGGCGTTGACCAGCAGGAACCGGTCCCGGCAGGCGGCCTCCACCTGCCCGGCGACGGCGGCGTCGAGCTCCAGGCCGAGCAGCAGCCCGCGGCCGCGCACGCCCGTGGCGTAGGGCGCGGCACCGACCAGGGCCTCGAGCCCCGCGCGCAGGCGCTTCGCGCGGCTGTTCGCCTGCTGGAGCAGCCCCTGCCCCTCGATCGTGTCGAGCACGGCCAGGGCCGCGGCGCAGGTCACGGGGTTGCCCCCGAAGGTGGTGGCGTGGTCACCGGGGCCGAGCACCGTGGCGGCGTGCCCGTGGGCCACGCACGCCCCGATGGGCAGCCCGTTGGCCAGGGCCTTGGCCAGGGTGATCACGTCGGGCACCACCTCGGTGCCCTGGAAGGCGAACCAGGTGCCCGTGCGGCCGATGCCGGTCTGGACCTCGTCGGCGAGCAGCAGGGCGTCGTGGGCGTCGCACGCCTCGCGGGCGGCGGCGAGCATCTCGGGCGACAGCGGCCGCACGCCCCCCTCCCCCTGCACCACCTCGAGGAGCACCGCGCAGGTGTCGTCGCCCACCGCGGCACGCAGCGCGTCGGGGTCGTCATGGGGCACGTGGTCGACGAAGCCGGCCAGGGGGGCGAAGGGCGCGTGCTTGGCGGGCTGGCCCGTAGCCTCCAGGGTCGCCAGGGTGCGGCCGTGGAAGGAGCCCTCCAGGGCGACGACCCGCACCTTGTCGGGGTGGATGGCCTTGCCGTGCTTGCGGGCGAGCTTGATCGCCGCCTCGTTGGCCGTGGCGCCACACTGGGCGAGGAACACCTTGGCGTCCGGCCACCCCGTGAGCTCCGCGAGCCGTTCCGCCAGGGCTACGGCGGGCTCGGTGACGTGCAGGTTGGAGGTGTGCACCAGGGTCGCGGCCTGGCGGGCCACGGCCTCGGTGACCGCGGGGTGGGCGTGGCCGAGGCTGGTGACGGCCAGTCCGCACAGCAGGTCCAGCCAGGTGTTGCCGTCGGTGTCGAACAGCGCGGCGCCCTGGCCACGGACGAAGGCGACCTTCGGCGGGCCGTAGGTCGGCATCACGTGGGCGGCGGCCCGGGTGAACAGCTCGGGCTCGGCGGGCTCGGCGGCGGCCCGCGCGGTGGCTGCCACCTCGGTGTCGTGTCCGGGCGGGCTCACGACGCACCTCCCACGGGCCGTGCCATGGCGGCGCCGGAGCGGGCCGGCACCGAGGGCGTGACCATCGTGCCCACCCCCTCGTCGGTGAAGATCTCGATCAGCACCGCGTGGAGCACCCGGCCGTCCAGGATGTGGGCCTGGGGCACCCCGTCACGGATCGCACCGACGATGGAGCGGACCTTGGGGCGCATGCCGGTGTGCAGCTCGTCGGCGTCCAGCATCTCGGCGAGGCGGTCCACCCCCACCTCGCTCATCAGCGCCTCCTTGTCGGGATCGCCGAAGTCGAGGTAGAGGCCGGGGACGTCGGTGAGGTAGACGAGCTTGGAGGCGCCGAGGGCCGCAGCCACCGCCCCAGCGGCCAGGTCGGCGTTGACGTTGCGTTCCACCCCGTCGGCGTCCCGACCGACGGTGGCGATCACGGGCAGGAACCCGTCGGCGAGCAGGTCGTCGAGGTAGCGGGTGTCGACCCGGTCCACCTCGCCGACCAGCCCGAGGTCCTCACCCTGCGGTCCGGTGGCGGGGCGGACCTGCAGCAGGTTCGCGTCGGTGCCGGCCACACCCACAGCCGGCCCGCCGGCCTCGGCGACCAGGGAGACCACCTCGGGGTTGACCTTGCCGAGCAGGGCCATACGCACCACGTCCATCATCGGTGCGTCGGTGACCCTGAGCCCGCCGACGAAGGTGGACTCGACGCCCAGCGAGGTGGCCAGGGTGCTGATCTGGGGCCCGCCCCCGTGGACGATCACCGGCTTGAGCCCGACGAAGTGCAGCAGGGCGACGTCCGCCGCGAAGGAGCGCTTGAGCTGCTCGTCCACCATCGCGTTGCCGCCGTACTTGATGACCACGGTCTGGCCGTGGAAGCGGGTGATCCACGGCAGGGCCTCACGCAGGACCGCCGCCTTCTCCTGGGCGGCCTCGACACGCTCGGTGGAGACGTGGTCGGCGGTGGTGATCCGACGCCCACCGAGCTTGGGTGTGATGCTCACGGCGTGCTCCTGGCCACCCATCAGGTGGTGTACTCGGCGTTGAAGCGGACGTACTCCGGGGTGAGGTCGCAGGTCAGCATCGTGGCGGTGGCGTCACCGGAACCGACGTCCACGCCGAGCGCCACCACGTCACGGTCCATCGCCACGGCGACCTGCCCGCGGTCGAAGCTCGCGGCCACCCCGAACCGGCACACGGTGATCCCACCGCAGGTGACGCTGACCCGCCGGGGGTCGAAGGCCACCCCGGCGGTGCCCATCGCCATCAGGATCCGCCCCCAGTTGGGATCCGCGCCGTGGATGGCGGCACGGACCAGCAGCGAGGTGGCGACCGCGCGGGCGAGGCGCTCGGCCTCGGCCTCCGTGGCGGCGCCGCGGACGGTGACCGCCGCGATGCGGGTGGCGCCCTCGCCGTCGGCGACGACCTGGTGGGCGAGGTCGGCGCACACCGCGTGCAGGGCGCGGCCGAGCACCTCGAGCCCCGGCGGCTCGGGCGCGGTACCGCTGGCCAGCAGGGCGACGCTGTCGGAGGTGGAGCCGTCGCCGTCCACGCTGATGCGGTTGAAGGTGGGCCGCACCGCACCGCGCAGCAGCTGCCGGCAGACGGGTCCGCTCAGCGGTGCGTCGGTGGTCAGCACCACCAGCAGGGTGGCCATGGCGGGCTCGATCATGCCCACGCCCTTGGCCATCCCGGCGACGGTGCACCGGCCGCCGTTGCCGTCCTCCACCTCGACGGCCACCTGCTTGGTGCGGGTGTCGGTGGTCAGCATCGCCTCCGCGGCCGCCGGGCCGCCGTCGGGGGCCAGCGCCGCCACCAGCTGCGGGACGGCACCGGTGATCCGGTCCACGGGCAGGGGCACACCGATCACGCCCGTGGACATCACGAGCACGTCGGTGGGGGCGACCCCGTCACCGGTGTCACCGGCGGCGGCGCCCGGGGGGTGGTCACCAGCGGCGTCCTGGTCGCCAGCACCGAGGTGCTGCGCGACGGCCGTGGCCATGGCCTCGGTGTGCTCCTCACCGTGGGGGGTGCACACGTTGGCGTTGCCGCTGTTGATGACCACCGCACGGGCCGTGCCGTCGGCGGCCGCCCGCTCGCTCCAGGTGCATGAGGAGGCCTTGACCAGGTTCGTGGTGGTGACCACGGCGACGCCCGCGGGCACCTCGGCGGCCACCAGGGCCAGGTCGGGGCGCCCGGATGCCTTCACACCGCTGGTGATGCCCGCGGCACGGAAGCCGCGGACGGCGGTGATCCCGCCCGCGCGGGGGGTCAGGCCCGTGCGGTCGGTGGGGCCCCACCCGGGGATGGGGTCATGGGCGGGGTCATGGCCCGGGTGCACGGTGCCGCTCATGGGTAGACCCCGATGGCGGAGAGCCCGAGGGTCTCCTCCTCGCCGAGCAGCAGGTTCGCGTTCTGCACGGCCTGACCGGCGGCGCCCTTGCCGAGGTTGTCGATGGCGGCGGTGACCACCACCCGGTGGGTGCGCTCGTCCACCAGCGCGCTGAGCTGGCAGCCGTTGGAGCCGGCGAGCGCCTTGGTGTGGGGGAAGGTGCCCGGCGCCAGGACGTGGACGAAGGGCTCGTCGTCGTAGGCGGCGTGGAGGGCGTGCTGGACCTGCTCCGCGGTGACGCCCTCGGCGAGCTGGGCGTAGGCGGTGGTGAACAGCCCACGGCTCATGGGGATCAGGTGGGGGGTGAAGGAGATCGGGGCGGGTTGCGTCGCCGGGCCGCCCGGCGCCGCACCGGCGCGCGGCAGCCACGTCTCGATCTCGCCGGTGTGGCGGTGGGTGGGGGCGCCGTAGGCGGTCAGGTCGCCGTGGACGTGGGCGAAGTGCAGGTTGTCCTTGGGCGCCCGTCCGGCCCCGGAGGTCCCGCTCTTGGCGTCGACGACC